>NZ_RCSQ01000068.1:0-89494 GCF_004103255.1 Pseudoalteromonas sp. PS5 | reverse complement strand
TTTTTGGAGTAGAAATAATGGTAAATGATTGGCAGCCGAGCGCAAGCATAGAAACGCTAAGACATAGAGCCGCGATTTTAGCGAAAATACGGCAGTTTTTCGCAGCCCGAGAGGTAATGGAGGTAGAAACCCCAAGCCTCTCGCAGGCCTCAGTAACCGATCCCCATTTAGATACTTTCCATACACGTTTTGTTGGCCCAAATCATAGCCAAGGGTTGCCACTGTACTTACAAACTTCTCCAGAGTATGCCATGAAAAGGTTATTGGCAGCTGGAAGTGGCTCTATTTTTCAGCTTGGTAAAGCATTTCGTAATGAAGAGTCTGGCCGTCATCATAATCCAGAGTTCACTATGCTTGAGTATTATCAGGTGGGCTATGATGAATTTGAGCTAATGTCTGAATTAGATGAATTGATGCAGTATTTACTAGACTGTCCTGCAAGTGAGTCAATCAGCTATCAGCAGGCGTTTATTACCTATCTTGGGTTTGACCCACTAGCTATCTCTTTAAGCGACTTAAAAAAGCATGCCGAGCAGCGTGGTTATGGTGATATAGCCGCGATTGAAAATAACCCAGATACATTGCTACAGTTGTTGTTCTGTATGGAGATTGAGCCGCAAATTGGCCAACGTGTTCCGTGTTTTGTATATAATTTTCCGGCATCACAAGCCGCGCTTGCCAAGCTCAACCCGAAAGATAATCGAGTTGCTGGGCGCTTTGAGCTGTATTATCAAAATATGGAACTGGCAAATGGTTTTAATGAGTTAACCGACGCAGCCGAGCAGCGTGCCCGTTTTATGCAAGATAATCAGCTAAGGGCAGAAATGGGGCTTGATGCTGTGCCTGTCGATGAGCGTCTACTCGCAGCTCTTGATGCTGGCATTCCTGATTGTGCCGGCGTTGCGGTGGGCATAGATAGATTGGTTATGCTCGCACTAAACAAAACGACCATAAGTGAAGTAATCAGTTTTGATGTTTCGCGGGCTTAACGCACCGCGAAACAGCTGGGGTAAGAGCAAATAGTGATCCTAAGTTTAGGCTATTTATGTGAAACAAACCGTTTCAGCTCTTTTTGGGTTGTTTCTGTAAGTTTTTGGGCGCTTTGACATTCAGCCAATGCACTATCTATTTGCGATTTTGAGTGCTGCCCCAATTCAACAATTTGCTGCACAGCTTGATGGGTGTGCTTTTGTGTCTCTTCCAGTTGGTGCACTGCGCTGACAATTTCTTCCAATTGTGCTTGATTGCGTTCAAAATCATCACTCATTGAGATAAAACCATTGGATGTCTCACTAATGGCTTTCTCGGCAGAAACCGAATGTGAAATAAGTTGCTCTGATTCTTGATTGGTTTCGCCAACAAGTACGTTCATCTTGTTGATAAAGTCACTAATTTGGCGTGTGGCGTCATTTACTTTGACGGAGAGTGCTCTTACCTCATCGGCGACCACGGCAAACCCTCGACCTGCTTCTCCTGCTCGGGCAGCTTCAATCGCGGCGTTGAGCGCAAGTAAATTAGTCTGATCTGAAAACTCTTCAACCATTTTTAGGATACTGCGGATATTTTCGCTGTTCTCTTTTAGCCCCAGCACCGTCGATGAAAAGTTACCAAGCAGTGTGGTGATCTGTTTTACTTCAGCTACCAATTTAGTGACGGTTTGTGATGAGCCTCTCACGAAGTGCAGGCTCTCTGTATTGGCCTGATATACTTGATCCGTATTGTGAACAATGCTTTGTAAGCTATGGCTAACCTGATCAGAGGCTGCAATGATGGTATCGCCCTGACTTAACTGCTGCTGACCGTAGCTTGCGGTACTTTGCATTGATGCTGTGACATCATGGTTGCTTTGGGTTGCAGCAGCAGCACTTTGATAGGTCTTTTCTAATAGTTCGCTTAAATGAGTGGTAAAAGAATTGTATTGTTCGCTGAGATCTCTAAATTCGTCAAAGGTAAACTGAGGCAATTTGGCATCTAAATTACCATCTTGGCGGTTAATTCGCTCTAATGACTCTTTCATTGCTTGTACTGGGCGGACAATTAAAAAGCGCATGTAGAACACAGTAAAACCAAATGCTGCAATAATCACAATAGCTAGCAGCCAGAATGCGGCCAGACTGGCGTCGGCGCTCACCAGCTCAGAATATAGCCAAATCAAGCTAATAATTTGAAAAAGCAGTAAAAATCCTAGGTTACCAACTATTTTACGAGTGAGTGTGAAGAAAAAGGTTTCTTCGATAAAATTATAAATGCGCATATATAAACTCATATTGGGCTCATCATTGTGCCACTTTATTTGTCTCAGTATAGATGAGCTAAATGGAATAACAATGCTAAAGCGATCAACTAGTTACTCTTTTGGAGTGGCATAAGCACCATTCCGTTGTAAATACATTTTTGTCTGGCATGGGTAATTGGTAAAAATACCATCTACACCATAATCAATCATCATATCTATGTCTTGTTGTTTATCGACCGTATAGGCGAATACCTTAAGGCCTCTAGACTTTGCATCCAACACATACTCATGGTTGATAAAATTCTTGTCCATATGAATGCTGTAAGCATGCAGTGATCCGGCAAATTGCGCATAGTGGATTGGAATAGAAGCGGTCAGTGCGCCAATTCTCACCCAGGGCAACTTTTGCTTCAACCATAGCAGTTGATGATGATCGAATGATGAAATGAGCAATTGCTCACGGTTGATAATACCCTGTTGAATATGCGCTTCAATGTAGGAAACAAATTTATCCAAACCAAAAGTATGCTTAAGCTCTAAATTAATATCGGTTCGCGTACCAATGGTAGTAAACACTTGTTGCAAAGTGGGAATTTTTTGTCCTTTACCCGCGTCCAGCGTTGCTAAGTAAGCTTGGCTTTGTTCATTCACTCTGCCGACGCCATTCGTGGTTCTATCAAGCCAAGTATCATGAATAATCGCGTAATCATCTGCGCAGCTTTGCACATCTAACTCTATACCATCAACACCAACATCCAACGCTGCCTCTATAGCAGCAAGCGTATTTTCGGGATAACTGCCACTGGCTCCACGATGCGCTAAGACTTGAATCATGCTTTTTTCCTTGTAATAGACCAAGTTTCAAAACAGGCTGCACTAACGACTAACAAGCCACCAAATAATGTTGTTAGCGTTAGTGTCTCGTGTAACAGAATATAAGCTAACAGTGTTCCATACAATGGCTGTAAACAAGAAATTAATCCGGCTGTGGTAGCAGATAAATGTCTTAAACTTGAGGCAAATAAAGCATGAGGAATAGCCGTAAATACAACCCCTGCTAGCAGAATGAGTGAAATGTTTTGCGGCGAAACGTGCTGTGGTGGCACGTCAACAAACGCAATGAGTAGCAAACAAGCTACCAGCGTTTGATATAGCATAGTGTGTGGTCCGCTATAGTGTGAAAAAAATTGTTTTTGTAATAGGTTGCGTAGTGCAAATAGCACGCCTGAGAATACCCCAGTAATAATACCCAATGTTACTTGATTACCAAGGCTAGCTTCAGGCACCAGTAAATATATCCCCAGCAATACTGTTGATGCACTGATAATATCTTTGAGTTGTATTTGTTTGCGATTAAATAATGGCTCTAAAAATACAGTGATCACCGGGTAAGTAAAAAATGCGATGATCCCGATAGCAATGCCAGCCATTTGCATACCGGCAAAATAAGTAACCCAATGCAGCCCAACAATTGCGCCGAGCATAATAGCGACTAGATAATCTCGTTGATTGTGTAGTTTTATAGGCTGGCGTTGCAGTTTTAATAAAATAAGTAACACAATGAAAGCAATAGCTGCGCGATAAACAGTAATATCAAGTGCTGATAGTGAAATCAATTTTGAAAATAATGCTGTTCCACCAAACAATAAAACGGCACTATGGAGCGACAGTAAAGCGGATTGTTTCGGTTGCATAAAAAATTATTTTGACTTTTTTTAGCAGTCTACAAGATTGCGAACACTTGTCATTCCACATCGAACAATAAAAGTAAAACAACATTAAAAATAATGAGCGGGAGAACGTGGTGGCCATTACCACAGATCACACTTTAGTAGAAAAACGGCGCTCCTTTTGGGATGCCGGTCCATTGATATTCTCAATTTTTTATTTCTTTCCTTTGGCTTTTAGTTGGACACAAGAAGGGAGCGTTAACCTGCTCGCGCAGCTGTTGATTTATCTCGGATTTGTCTGGCTGTATTGGCAGAGTATTGCCAAAACCGGCATTGCTTTAATTACCCTTTTGTCACTGATGACGTTACTGTGTATTGTTGGCAGTTTGGCGACAACCGGTACTAGCTCGTTATTTGGTTTTGTTGCTTTTTTTTGCGGTTTTAGTTTACAGGGTAAATACAAAGTTTATGGATTTTTGGGGCTACTCATATCGATCTTGTTTACCTCCCATTTTATCATACCAGCGCATACGATTTATTTTTTAATGCCTGCCATTTGTGTTTCATTGGGGCTATTTATCTTTGGCTGGGTAACGCATAGAGAGCGAGTGCATCGTCAGTTGCAGCGTCAAAGTGAGCAAGAGATAAAACGCCTAGGCGCCGTTGCTGAGCGAGAACGAATTGCACGAGATTTACATGATTTACTCGGGCATTCATTGAGTTCTATTGCATTAAAGGCTGAGCTTGCCAGTAAGTTTGCTGCTGCACAGGCGTACGAGCAAGCGCAATCTGAGGCCCTTCAGGTCGCGGAGCTTGCACGAGAAGCACTGAGCGAAGTACGCCAGGCCGTTACTGGTTATCATCAACTGGCATTAGACGCACAACTTCATATTATGGCCTCGCGGCTGAAAGATAAGGGAATTGCTGTGTCGCTAAACCTGAATGCGGTGGAAATAGATAAAGAAAAAGAAGCGAGCTTGTGTTTTTTTGCCAAAGAGGTATGTACCAATATTATCCGCCATAGCGATGCCGACAAAGTGAGTGTGCAACTGCAACAAACGCAACAGAGTATATCAGTTGAAATTAAAGACAATGGTTCAGTGAAGAGTATTAAAGAAGGGAATGGATTAATGGGGATCCGAGCGCGTTTAAAGGAGTGTGGTGGTCAGTTGGTTTATCACACAGAGCAAGGTGGATATTTTAAAGCTGTTATTGAGGTAGATTTATGATCCGCGTGTTTATTGTTGAAGATCAAGCATTAGTTAGAGGTGCTATCGTTGCACTATTAAGTTTAGATCAGGATATTGAAGTAATAGGAGATGCTGAAAATGGTCAGGTTGCCAAAAAAAAACTCAAGTCTTTAAGCCCAGATGTTGTGCTGACCGATATCGAGATGCCTCATATTACAGGACTTGAGCTTGCCCAGCATTTGCAACAAACACAGCCTAACTGCAAAGTGGTCATCATGACAACCTTTTCCAAAGCAGGCTACATTCGCCGCGCAATTACACTAGGAGTGAATGGCTTTGTTTTGAAAGAAGCGCCAAGCGAGTACTTACTATCAACCTTAAAAAAAGTGATGAATGGGCAAAAGGTCATTGATCCTGAGCTGGCTTTATATGCACTTGAAGATGCTGATCCTTTGACAGATAAAGAACGCAGGGCATTACGATTGGCAGGAGAGGGCTTAAAAACGACGGAAATTGCAGCTCAATTATTCTTAAGTGACGGAACCGTAAGAAATTATCTTTCGGATGCTATCGCCAAATTACATGCGACAAATCGAATTGATGCAGCAAGGATCGCGAAGCAAAAAGGGTGGCTGTAAGGTATTGTAATAGCATATATTCACTTAATACTTCAAAATAATGTTAAGCAGTACTATACTGCGCTACTTCACAAAATAATGATAATGTATTAATTTTGAGTGTTGTTGATGGATCCTAAATTCCTTATTCAAGTAACCGCAATTACCACGGTGGTTTGCACTGTATTTATGGCGGTAAACTGGTTTATTAATAAGGCTCTCCCAGGCACTCGAGATTGGCTGTGTTTTATTGCATTGACGGGGATTGGATGTGGGCTGCTGGCTGCCTATACATTACCCGTCACATTTTCTATTTTTATTCCCAATTTAGCCATAGCAATAGGTTTATTCTATCTTACTCGGGGTGTGGACGCCTTTTTTGCAGTTCAGAGTAACTATATGCCTTGGTATGTGCTTGGGGCTATCGGAATTCCTAGTTTTAGTTATTTCTTATACGTAGACTTTAATTTTATTGCACGGGTCATACTCAATTATTTGGTGTGGGCAATGGCAATGATTTATTGTTTAAGAGCGCTAAATCAAGGCCAAAAGTTGTTATCAAAAGACTTTACTGTGGCACACTGGGCATTTGGTTTATCTTGTTTTAGCCTGCTGTTGGTATTTACCTTCAGGGCTGTCATGTTAGGTAGCTACTCAGTAACAGATAGCTTAGTGTCAGCAAATTGGGTTAATCAATTCTTCTCCGTGTCAGTAAGCACTATGCCATTGTTGCTATGCTTTTCACTTTGTCTGTTGTGTAGTAGCCGCCGTGAAAAAGAATTGCAAAGCTTGAAAACGGCTGCTGAACAGTCAGCACAAATCAAAGGCCAGTTTTTAACCCTGCTAAGTCATGAATTAAGAACACCGTTAAATGCCATTGTTGGGCACGCAGAATCACTTAAAAAGGTTCCGCGTGAGCCTGCTCGTCATGCTGAACTGTGTGATGTGATAGTTCATGCTGCGATGTCGATGTCTGATTTAGCCAATCAAGTGCTGCTACAGGCAAAGGGCGAGTATGCAGCACAAAACCGCGTGCCTTTCTCCCTTTATAGTCTTGCTCAAGAGCTAGTACGTTTATTACAGCCCCTCGCATTAGCAAAGGGCCTGAGTTTGAAGGTGGAAGTCAAAGGTTTATATCCGCAGGATGTGCATGTTGTAGAGCAAGATACGTTAGCGCTGATACTAAGAAATTTGCTTTCAAATGCGATAAAATATACCGACAAAGGGTGTATTACGCTAAGCCTTGAAGGCGCAGCTAGAGAAGACGATAAGCAAGCAATTCGGTTTGCTATTCGCGATACAGGAAAAGGCTTAACTGAGGCCCAAATAGAAAGAATTTTTGAACCCTTCGTCACTCTCGACAGCGAACAATCTATCTCACATAGTGCCGGGATTGGTTTGGCGCTATGTAAACAACTATTACATGGGCTAGCAGCTAACTTGGACGTAAAAAGTCAGTTAGGACAAGGAACTGAGTTTAGCTTTGAATTAACTTGCCAATGTAGTAACACGCCAATACAGCAAGGTCAGTTGAGTGCGGAAAAACTGCCATTGAATGTATTGGTTGTTGAGGATAATGCAATAAACGTTGAGGTGATCAGCAATTACCTAAATGATATGGTTACGCAGTTTTCTCTAGTTAAAAGCTTGGCAGAGGCTGAAGTTACTCTACTTGCACATCATTTTGATATTGTTTTATTAGATATGCATTTACCTGATGGGCATGGCCTTGAGTGGTTCAAAACTCGATTTACTGAAATTGGTTTTACGAAAAAAATCAAAGTAATCGCGTTGACAGGTGATGGCGACCCTGAATTGAAAAGGCGATGCTTACAAGCTGGTATGCAGGATTGTTTAACAAAGCCGGTGATGCCAAGTCGTCTCTATGCGGTATTAGAAAGTTCAACGATCAAACAAGTTTCCTCCATTGAGCGCAAAGTGTTGATTGACCGGCCTAAATTTTTAGAGCTTGTACACAGTGAAGCATCGGGAGTTTTAGCAACCAAACTGATGTACCTTGCAGATAGGTTTGAATATGAAATTGCCCAGATAAAGGGGTTAATTGAGCTAGATGTTCAGGACTTAGCAGCAGAAAAGCTGCATTATATCGAGGCCGAAGCGCAGAACTTTGGCATGATAAACTTAGTCGAACATATTCAAAGCTTACAGTCTCAGCTACTACAAACTAGTTCGACAATAGATTGGGATACACTCGCTGCTGTGGCTCGTCAGTCTGTTGAGCGTCTATTAGAGTTACATGCACAGCTGGTAACCCCACAGAGTCATTCAAATCAGGCAGTGAATTTATCAGCATAATAGGCTTCATCTGGTGTTATGTAGGTTATTTATTTTGTATGTTTTCATGCAAATAGCACTGTAGTTAAAGTATAAGCTTTTGATATTATTAAACATAGGCAAGGTTAGTTTTTGCATGAAAATGGGGGATATAACTTCACTCACTTTTCGGATGACTTAACCGATTTAAGCTATGACTCAAAAGGTTGGTTTTTAAATATCGTTGGTAAATTTTAGCCAAAGGCTTGAATTGATAATTATCATCAAGCCGATATATGAACTTATTTTGAATTCGCTTACTGTGTTCACTGATAATTAATGCGAGTGCTGTTATTTTGGGTTAAAATAACAGCATAGCTTATTTAACAAGACAGTAATGCCAAAACAGGATCCCTATCTCGATAGAGAACAGCAAAAATACGACAACCCCGTACCCAGTCGCGAATTTATCTTAGAACACATTAAAAGCGCGGCCAAACCTCCTTCTTTCTCTCAACTGTGTTTCGACTTAAAAGTGCTAGACGAAGAGCGTCAAATCGCACTTAAACGCCGCTTGCGCGCGATGGAGCGAGATGGTCAGTTACACTTCAATAAATTCAAGTGTTACACCATTCCAAGCGATGATGGCTTAGTGAAAGGCCGTGTTGTTGGGCATCGTGACGGCTTTGGCTTTTTAGAAGTGGAAGGCGAACCCAAAGATTGGTTTATCACTAAATATCAGATGGAGCGAGTGCTACATGGCGATTGGGTGCTAGCTAAAGCTGGTAGCCGAGGGTCGGGTGGTAAGGTTGAGGCACGCATTGTCCGCGTGCTTGAAAAAGAACGAGCCCCTGTAGTCGGTCGGTATTTTGTTGAGTTTGGCATGGCGGTAGTGGTGCCAGAAGATCCGCGTATTACGCAAGATATTATCATAGTACCAGGTCAAGAAAATGGTGCTCGCCATAATCAAATGGTGCAAGTAGAGATCACTCAAAGTCCAAGTAAGCAAATGAATGCAATGGGCAAAGTGCTTGAAGTATTAGGTGACCATATGGCACCTGGTATGGAAATTGAAGTGGCACTACGTAATCATGACATTCCTCATGAATGGCCAAGTGAAGTTGAAGCACAAGTAGCAAATCTTGGTGAGTTTGTTGAAGAATCAGCGAAACAGGGCCGTGTTGACCTGCGTGATTTACCGTTAGTGACCATTGATGGCGAAGATGCCCGGGACTTTGATGACGCCGTGTATTGTGAACGTAAAAAGTCAGGTGGCTGGCGCTTATGGGTGGCCATTGCTGATGTTTCTCACTATGTAGGTAAAGGCACCGCGCTTGACAAAGAAGCGATAGAACGTGGAAATTCTGTGTATTTCCCTGAGCAAGTTGTACCTATGCTTCCAAAGGTGCTGTCTAACGGCTTGTGCTCGCTAAACCCAAAAGTTGACCGTTTGTGTATGGTCGCTGAAATGACAGTGTCTGAAGCAGGTCGTTTATCGGGCTACCGCTTTTACGAAGCAGTGATGAACTCTCACGCCCGTTTAACGTACACCAAAGTTCATGCGATTTTACAAGGCGATGAAAAACTGAGGGCTGATTATCAGCCACTTGTGCCTCATCTCACAGAGCTTCATAACATGTATATGGCGCTTAAAGCGGCAAGGCAGGAGCGTGGTGCAATTGAGTTTGAAACCCTAGAAACACGTTTTGTTTTTAACGCACATCGTAAGATTGACTCCATTGTGCCTGTTGTTAGAAACGACGCCCATAAGTTGATTGAAGAATGTATGATCTTGGCGAATGTGTCTGCGGCAAAGCTATTGGAAAAACACGAAGCCCATAGTTTGTACCGTGTTCATGATGAGCCAGATCCTGAAAGGTTGAGCCAGTTTAGACAATTCTTGCAAGACTTGGGTATTGAAAGCCAATTACCTAACGATCCGTCGCCAGAGGAGTTGACGCAAGCGCTTGAGTCATTGGGAGATCGCCCTGAAAAAGAATTGATCCAAACCATGTTACTGCGCTCAATGAAGCAAGCAGTATATCAGCCAGAAAATATTGGTCACTTTGGTTTGGCATTAAAAGCCTATGCCCACTTTACTTCACCGATCCGTCGTTACCCAGATTTAGTCGTGCATCGTGCGATCAAAGGCATCTTGCAGCAACAAGAGCAACCTGTGAGTGGCGCTTATATCTATAACGAAGATGAAGTAAAACAACTCGGTGAGCAGTGCTCAATGACAGAGCGCCGCGCTGATGACGCGACCCGTGAAGTTGCTGATTGGCTTAAATGTGAGTTTATGCAAGACCATGTTGGTGATGAGTTTACTGGTGTGATCTCGTCAGTTACCAACTTTGGCTTATTTGTCAGGCTGGACGATTTGCAGATTGACGGTATGATCCATGTCAGCAATTTGGGTCATGAATACTTCCATTTTGATGCAGCTAAGCAGTGCTTGATTGGAGAGCATAGCCGTACTGTGTTTAGGTTGGGCGATAAGCTTAATGTAGTGGTTGCTTCGGTGAGCTTAGATGACCGCCGGATCAATTTAGCATTGGCCGAAGAAGGCCAACAAGACAGATACGCAAGACGAAGAAAGTCTGCAAAGGGGGCTGCTGGTAGTGTTCGTGCACAACTTAAAGCAGGTAAGATCCCTGAGACTAAACGCCGTGATGAGACTGACTCGGTAAGTGACAAAGATAAAGGGGCTGGAAAGTCTAAAAAGCGGAAGAAGACAACGCCAAAAGGTGAGCTTAAAAAAGCGAAAAAGGCCGGTACGCTGAAATCGAAAAAGAAATCGAGCAGCAAAAAAACGAAAGGGGCGAAAAGCAAAGCAAAACGTCCTGGTAAAAATGAAAGAAATCGCAGTAAAAAAGCACAATAAATCTAAAGCGGGAGCTTTAACGTGAGTAACGAATTAATTTTTGGCTTTCATTCAATCGAAGCCATTTTGAATAACGCGCCGGAGCGCTTATTAGAAATTTATGCACTGAAGGGACGTGAAGATAAGCGCTTAAATCAAGTCGTAAACGATGCCCGTAAGTTTGGTATTTCGGTGCAATTTATGCAGCGTAAAGCACTTGATAACAAAGCAAATGGTGAGCAACATCAGGGCATTATTGCTAATGTCAAAGGGGCGCGGGCTTTCAATGAAAAAGATCTTGATGACATCATTCAACGAGAAACCACACCGTTTTTCTTGGTGTTGGATGGGGTGACAGATCCTCACAACTTAGGAGCTTGCTTACGTAGTGCGGATGCAGCTGGTGTACATGGTGTGATTGTACCTAAAGATAAGTCAGCAAAACTGAATGGCACGGCAAGAAAAGTGGCGTGTGGTGCAGCCGAAACGGTTCCGCTCATTCAAGTGACGAACCTTGCTCGTACGTTGCGCGATATCAAAGAGGCAGGAGTGTGGGTAGTTGGTACCGCTGGAGAAACTGATACCGCCGTGTTTGATGCCAACCTAACAGGGCCTATGGCCATCGTTATGGGCGCGGAAGGTGACGGTATGCGCCGCCTAACACGTGAGCATTGTGATGAGTTGGTAAAGATCCCTATGGTCGGTAGCGTATCTAGCTTAAATGTGTCGGTTGCCACTGGTGTATGTTTGTTTGAAGTATTGAGACAGCGCTCGGCACTTTAATTATTTGATAAGCGCTGTTTAGAGCAGAGCATCTTTAAAGCGGTAAAAGCTCGCAAGGTAAACTTGCTCCTACACAAATTCGCTTTGGTAGGAGCCGATTTACTCGGCGAGCTTTTTTATAGCGCGCAAGGTAAGTGTATTCCCACACAAATTATCTTTGGTAGGAGCCGATTTACTCGGCGAGCTTTTTAATAGCGCGCAAGGTAAACTTGCTCCCGCAAATAAGCGCTGGGTATTACCCCTTTAAAATGGCTTGTAGCTGCGCAAGTGACTTTACGGTATAGGTTGGCTTGATATGATCAGGACAAACTTTACCTTCGTGTTGCAGCCAACAGCTATCAATTCCAAAGCGGTTTGCACCTAAAATGTCACTCGCAGGCGTGTCACCAACCATTAAGACCTTAGATTTGTCAGGGTTACCTAGTAACGCTAAGGTGTGTTCAAAAATACTAGGATCTGGTTTGGCCTTACCCACCAGCTCAGAGATCACCACTTCAGAAAAACGATCTATAAGACCTGTATGTTCTAAGCGTTTTTGCTGAAGTGCGGCAAAGCCGTTGGTAATGATAGCCAAAGTGCACTGACCCTTAAGACTGTCAAGCAAGGCGCGAGCACCTGACAGTGGCTGGCAAATCTCTGCCATCGCCGCTAAAAAACCAGCATTGAGGGTTTCAGGTGTCACATTGAGCTTTGTTGCCCAGCGTTTAAAACGAGTAATTTGTAATGTTTTAGCGTCAATTTCACCATTTTGATATTTTACCCAAAGTGGTGTGTTGAGGCTGTTATATTCCTCATAGTCTGCATCACTAAACACAACATCATAATGTGCAAATAGTTTTTGCAACCCGAGTTTGGCATTAAAACTAAACAAGGTTTCATCGGCGTCAAATAGAATATGGCTGTAGTGCGACATTATGGATACATCTCAGGGTGGTTAAACGGTGCCATGGCAAGCAATAACGCTTGAGTATAGCTACTTTCTCTGGTAGCGAGGTGATTGGTCAGCAGTCCAATCGCACCACCTTGTTGTTTTATATTAGTAGTGTTGAATAGGTCGTCCATCACATGCCCGAGTTCTTCACCTTGTTCAAGGCGTGCGTAGACCGATGCCGGTAGCGGCAGGTTGCAGCTGCGACCAATACTAGTACGAGTGTTATTCGCGATGACAACAAAAGCGAATGTCGCAGCGCCATACTCAAATTTGGCCGCGCCTCCTTCCATTGCACAATAAAAATCAGCTTGGTGATGCTGTTTAAGGTAAGTAACTCGGTTTTCCGCGCCTTCTCGTGTGGCCTGCTCACCTAAAGGTTGGTCAGCAACAAGGCTGGGGGCTGATATGCCCTGACAATCGATTTTGGCGTTGGGAAAGTACAGTGTAAAGATAGCTTTTGCAGCGTTGATTTTGACTGGGTTTTTAGACCCTACTAAAACGGTAAGCACGTCCATATTACAACATACTCGTAATGCCCTAAAAGACGTCAGTGTAAAGTGTGATATGGCGTGATGCAAGGAAGCTATTATTTCTTATCAAAAGATAAGCCAGGTTAAATCGGTAAATCGACAGGTGCCATATTTTCGAGGGCACGTTTTTTTACTAGCAACTCTTTAATCAGCGGAGTTAACACCAATTCCATCGCTAACCCCATTTTCCCTCCCGGTACTACGAGGGTATTGACACGCGACATGAAGCTGCCTTCAATCATTTGTAAATAGTAGGGAAAATTGACATCTTCGATACCACGAAAGCGAATAACCACAAAGCTTTCGTCCAACGACGGGATGTCTTTAGCACTAAAAGGGTTTGAAGTATCTACAGTGGGTACGCGTTGGAAATTAATATGGGTGCGAGAAAACTGTGGGGTGATATGGTTAATGTAATCATCCATTGAGCGCACGATTGAAGTCATAACCGCTTCTTTGGAGTGGCCGCGCTCATTGGTGTCACGAATAAGCTTTTGGATCCATTCAAGGTTGATGATAGGCACCATACCAATTAATAAATCTACATTACTAGCGACATCATATTCCGGTGTTACAACGCCACCATGTAATCCTTCATAAAACAGCATATCGGTATTGTGCTCTAACTCTTGGTAAGGCGTGAAGGTGCCCGGTAGTTGGTTAAATGGCACTGCATCGTCAAATGTGTGAAGATAACGGCGTACTTTTCCATTCCCCGTTTCACCATAGCTTTTAAATAGCTTTTCTAGTGCTCCAAAATCGTTCGCTTCCTCACCAAAATAGCTAATGTGTTTACCTTCTTGTAGCGCTTCGCGACGCAATTTATCCATTTCAGGGCGAGTGAAACGATGAAAGCTATCGCCTTCCACGTATGCGGCCTTGGTATTTAGACTGCGGAATATGTGCTTTATCGCGCTTGTCGTCGTTGTAGTCCCTGCGCCTGAGCTACCAGTAATAGCGATAATAGGGTGTTTGTCTGACATTATTTTGCCTTAGCTTTCATCACCAGTTAATTCGATGTTACGCGAAGCAAAGTTTTTGGCAAGCTTTGCTTGAAGGCGAGTGTTGGGTATCATAGAGCAGCGATATAACGACAACGAAAAATCAAAGGAACATCCATGCTCACTTCTATGCGTGTGAAGCTCGCGGTTGGCTTATTTGCCTTGGCATCTTGTTTACCGGCTTATTCTTCTATGCCCAAAAGCCAAATTTGGCTAGCTGAATTAGCTGAGCACTTTAGCGCAAAGCCAATTACTGACAATTCAGCGTATTTTAATCAGCCACTGGTAACCGACTCTGGAGTCTACTATACGGCAGAGGTAAGTACTGATGGTAAGAGCCAAACAGATCTGTTTTTCTATGACTTTCAAAGTAAACACACAACGAACCTGACACAATCCCTGGTCTCTGAATATTCACCCACACTTCACCCAAGTGGCGCAGGGTTAACGGCGATCGTGGTCGAAGCATCAGGCAAACAAAGGTTGTGGTTCTATCCGTTTGATGATGCCCAGAAGCCAAGTCGAGTTTTTGAGCATATTGAGCCTGTGGGGTATCACGCTTGGGGTGATAACCAAGACCTAATCATGTTTATTTTAGGTGCCACTGAAAGCGCTCCACATACCCTACAATACACTGATATAAACGGCCATCTGCCACAAATTCTAGCTGAAGATATTGGTCGGAGCTTATCTTACAACCGTGCTCGAGATGTGTTTGCTTTTACCTATCAAGTTAATGGCTTAACGTGGTTCGCAACCTACCACAAACAAAGCGACCATATTCAGCGATATTTTGCACTACCAAGTCAGGTTCAGGACTATACTTGGTTAGACGATAATAAAGTGGCCTATGCACTGGATAATAAAATCTTTTATCGTGATTTAAATTCCCCTAAAAAAGTACATTTATTCAGAAATCTAAGAAGTTACTGTAAGACCTCAATTTCTCGTTTAAGTTTTTTTAACAACAAACTGGCATTTGTCTGCCACAGTGAAGACTGATCACAATAAATATAGGAATAGATATGACGATTCTCGTAACAGGTGGAGCAGGTTATATTGGCTCTCACACTGTATTGGAGCTGCTTCAGCAAGGAAAAAAGGTAGTAGTTGTTGATAATCTTAGTAATTCTCAGCAGACTTCATTAGATAGAGTTTCAGAGATAGTAGGAAAGGAAGCCGCATTCCATCAAGGTGATATTCTTGACAAGGCATTTCTCGATAGCGTGTTTGCGCAATATGAGATTGAGGAAGTGATCCACTTTGCAGGCTTAAAGGCGATAGGCGAGTCGGTACAAAAGCCTATTGAGTATTATCAAAATAACGTGCAAGGGACGCTAACACTGCTTGATGCCATGCGTGATGCTAATGTCTTTAAGCTTGTTTTTAGCTCATCTGCCACGGTGTATGGCGACCCTGCGAGCCTTCCTATTCGTGAAGACTTCCCTGTTGGCGGTACCACCAACCCTTACGGTACATCAAAGCTAATGGTTGAAATGGTGCTACAGGATGTCGCAAAGTCAGACCCTCGTTGGGCCTTTGCTATTTTGCGCTACTTTAACCCAGTAGGTGCGCATGAATCAGGGTTAATTGGTGAAGATCCAAATGGTATTCCCAACAACTTACTCCCTTACATCTCACAAGTTGCAGTTGGTAAGCTGGCGAGTTTAGGTGTGTTCGGTAATGATTACGACACCATAGATGGTACAGGTGTGAGAGATTACATCCACGTGGTTGATCTCGCTATTGGTCACTTAAAAGCGCTTGAAAAAATTGCAGTAGCAGCAGGTGCGCATATCTATAATTTGGGAACGGGTAATGGCTACTCGGTACTAGAGATGGTTACCGCGTTTGAAAAAGCAGCGGGCAAAGCCATTCCATACGAAATTAAACCGCGTCGCGACGGTGACATTGCCGCTTGTTACGCCGCGCCTGAAAAAGCCAATTCAGAACTAGGCTGGCAAGCCAAGCGTGGGCTTGATGCAATGATGGAAGATACCTGGCGTTGGCAAAGCAATAATCCAAACGGGTATAAATAACCTAAGCTTGGGATAACAACTTGTTTTCTGGCAGCTGTTATCCCTTACTACTGCGTTAAATTTGCTTGCAATAGACCTGCTATTGACGCACAAATTTGCCTTGTATTAAGAAATAACTTCTGGCTAGAGTGAGCTGACAGCTTTTGCGTTTAGTTATTTTAGTTAATTTACTGACTACTTACCCCAAGTTCAGGTTAAATAACCTAAATCTCTGTCGCTTCTCTTCGCCTTTGCTTTTTAGAGCAAAGGCGAAGCTTCGAACGTCATCGCTACATCAATCTTAGTTTCATAAAACTGTCATACCGATGTCACCTAAACTCGCTTAAATATTCTGGTATAGACCAGTTTAGAGGCAAGTTATGAACAACGATTATTTACTCCTGACGCCAGGGCCACTTAGTACCTCTCGCAGTGTGAAAGAAGCCATGTTGCAAGACTGGTGCACTTGGGATGATGACTACAATCAAGGTGTGGTTCAGGTTATTCGCAGGCAGCTTTGTGAGATTGCGGTTGCGGATCCACAGTATCGTAATGACTACAGCACTACCTTAATGCAGGGTAGTGGAACAGCAAGTGTTGAAGCGGCTATTGGAACTTTTATTCCTAAGTCTAGCACTTTATTGGTTATTAATAATGGTGCCTATGGCGCGCGCATTATTG
The DNA here is from genome assembly GCF_004103255.1 of Pseudoalteromonas sp. PS5. Classification (NCBI taxonomy): domain Bacteria; kingdom Pseudomonadati; phylum Pseudomonadota; class Gammaproteobacteria; order Alteromonadales; family Pseudoalteromonadaceae; genus Pseudoalteromonas; species Pseudoalteromonas sp. PS5. Next base: position 72,700 of record NZ_RCSQ01000068.1, on the reverse strand, counting down.
AGATAGCTAACTATCTAAATATTAATGTGGTAGCGCTCGACTTTGTTGAAACCGAGTTGCCACAACTTGAGCAGATCTCACAAGCGCTTGAGCAATACCCTGAGATCACCCATGTGGCAATGGTACACTGCGAAACCACGACGGGGATGCTGAATCCGGCTAAGCGCGTAGCTGAGCTTGCGAAACATCACAACAAAATCATGATCTTGGATGCCATGAGTAGTTTTGGTGGTGTTGAGATGGATATGCACGAGTGGCAAATTGATATTCTCATTAGCTCAGCAAATAAGTGTATTCAAGGTGTCCCAGGTTTTGGCTTTGTGATCGCAAAAACAGCGCTTTTGGTTGCCTGTGAAGGACAAGCACGTTCACTCTCGTTGGATCTTCACGCTCAGTGGAAAACCATGGAAAACCACCATGGTAAATGGCGTTTTACCTCGCCAACGCATGTTGTCAGAGCGTTTGCCAAAGCCCTAGAAGAATTGGCGCAAGAGGGAGGCATTTCTGCGCGATTTAAGCGTTACAGCGAAAATCAAAAACAACTCGTTAGCGGCATGAAAGCTCTTGGTTTTGAAGCCTTGTTACCAGAAGCCATGCACTCACCTATTATCACTTCTTTTTATTCACCAAGTGAAGAAAGTTATGAATTTAAGCGCTTTTATGAAGCATTGAAGCAAAAAGGATATGTGATTTACCCCGGTAAAGTATCAAATGCGGACTGCTTTCGAATTGGTAATATTGGCGAAGTATATGCCGCAGACATTAGCGGACTACTAGAAGCTATCGCACAAGCAAAATACTGGTAAACCATCAGAGTAGGAGCCGCTTTACGCGGCGATGGGTTAAGGGGGTTACACCCCTTTAGCAAAATAAATGAATAGCGAATCTTCAATTGTGTTAACGATGGCCTAATCTGAGCTGTCACCTTCCCATAAAATGATTCTGCACTCATTAAAGCATAAGGCTAACTAAGAAAAATCACGTTTTACCAAATCACAAGTTATCGCAGTGCTAACAGAAGCTGGAAAGTCTCAGGTGTATGTAATAAACACTGCGTAAGCAATGGTACGTATTCCACCACTAACTCGCATTTAGACGTAGAATATAGAATTAATGAAGATGTTTTTGACGCGGCAGTAGCTCTGGAAAGGTTGTCGTGCTAAAGCACGACCTACGGGGACGGGGGTTACACGCCTTCAACAATCATTTCTATGGCGTCATGGAGCCAATATTCAATATTGTAATCCACTAATGCTTGCTCGGCGTCATAGCGGGCGCGCAGTACCTTTAAGCAAGGTGCGCCGCTGTTCTTTTCTAATTTGTCGGCAACATCATCGGGTAGTACGGTGACGCTTATTACACACTGTTCAAAGCTGACGTCAACGTGGTAGTGAGTCGACATCACCTCCGTGATAGAGCCATCCAGCGGCTGGTTGTGTAAGTCGGCAAAACGTTCGGCTGCACAATAGATCTGTTCCATCATTATTGCACGATCATCTAACGCGCGTACTCGAGTTAGTTCATACACCGGCTGGCCGTCAAAATGAGAGCGGCTAAACTCAGGCTCAGTAGAAGGGGCATTAATTGTCACTACTTGAGTTGTTGGTGCAAAGCCTTGTTCAATGGCAAGGTGGTTAAAGTTTACTTTTTTAGCGGGGTGCCATTTGAGCTTTTCCGGCGTGACAAACCAGCCGCGACGCTTTTGGCTAAAGATAAGTCCTTCGGCTTCTAGTCGTGCTAGGGCTTCACGGACGGTGATCCGTGTTGAGCTAAATGTTTCTTGCAGCGCGCGCTCTGAAGGTAATTTGGCACCGGGCGTCATGCTGCCAGCGGCGAGCAGCGCTTGGATATGGTTTCGAATACGTTGATAAAGCAGCATAATTGAGTCGATAAAACCTTTTGTGACAAGCTTACTATCGTTTTATGACAGGATAAATATTTATAATTTGAGACTTGTAAACCAATAACTGCTAGGCAAAACGGTTAAATTTGGATCTTTTCCTAAATCATCAAAACGACGCAGCGCGATAATGGCGTCCAATTCAGGTAGCTTGGAGAATGCCGCAAGTTCTTCGCAGCTCATCTTTGCGCCTTGTCTTGTTAGCGTTAATTGGCTGGCAGGAGAGAGCGTTTGGTAATACTTCTCATCAATACTGACCAGATAGCGTTTCGCATCTACGTGTTTGCGTACTAGCATTGTCACCGCGCGGTCAAAGCCAAGTTGAGTTAAGTGATCAGCCCCTAAATCGCCATGATTGCTATATCCTTGTGGGGTAAAGTCGGGGTTATGCTGAGATTGAGCAACAAAATGGCCAATATCATGTAAAAATGCAGCGATTTGGGTCGCTTGATCATAACCACTTTCTTTCGCGAGGGTGGCGCATTGCTCAGCATGATAAATTTGGCTGCATGCCTCGTCATAGGTGGCATGACCATATTGCTCAAATAGCTGTTTTATTTGTGCAATGGCATTCACTTTATATACTCCTGCTTCACGTTCGGGTCTAATTTTGCTGCGCTGCCACTGAGCTTGCTTAGCCAAACATCGAGTTTATGCGGTGGCATGTTGTTATCCTCAGCGCTTTCTTTACGGCGAATAGCATTTCTCACCATTAAGGCGCCCGCGGTGCGAAATGGCTCGACGGGAAACTGTTTAAGCGTTTGGTTGACCAAAGCGCAGTGACGCCAGTCGTTATGTTGATTAAGCAGAAGACTCGCTAAGATTTGCCCACCTAAATAGGATTGCACCACGCCGTTGCCTGAGTAACCACTGCCATAAAACACATTAGCTTGACCATTTAAATGACCAAAGAAAGGTATGCCAGAGACACTTCGGTCTGAAGGTCCAGTCCAAGTTCTGTCTATCTCGAGCTGGTGATGTGCAAAGAAATGGCTAAATGAGCGTTCAAGAATCGCTTGATAGCGGCTAGCACGGTGAAAAGTGTCTCTTACTTGGTTATTGAAACTAAAATAATTCCCGCCTTTGCCAAGCATTAATCGACCGTTTGAGGTGGTGCGGTAGTAATTCACGAAAATACGTGCATCAATCACCGGAGCACCGTGGTTCAGCCTCATTGCTGCAAGCTTTTCAGGTGCTGGTGTGGTGATCGCCATATCGCTCGAAACTAACACTACGCTTCGAGAAAACTGCGGCAATAAGCTTGGCAGCCAAGCGTTAACGGCAAATACTAGCTGATTGGCTCTGATCTCGCCTTTGTCTGTGGTGATGGTTAGCGTGTCTTGGCCTTGGTGCTTTAGGTAGCGGGTGTGTTCAAATACCTTGACCCCAAGGGCTTTTGCCACCTTCATCAGTCCACGCACAAGCTTGGCGGGTTGAACACTACCCCCGTGGGGGGAGTAAATTCCAGCAAGGTTGGCATTAGATCCGGTTGCTTGCAACTGCGCTTTAGTTAGTGTTTGCCACGCATTAAGCTGGTGTTGCTCAAGTAGCGTGGTAATGGGGCCAAAGGCATTATGCTGGCTGTGATTTGAAGCCGTATAGTAAGTACCATCAACGCGGCAGTCACATTCAATCCCGTGTTTACTGGTAAAGGCTTTAATATCATGAACGGCTTGCTCCGACTGGCGCACTAAAAAGCAGGCTTGTTCTAAGCCAAACTCTTTAATTAAGCTGGCAAACTTAGTCGACCATGTCAACATAGCTCCACCATTACGACCCGAGGCGCCTTGTCCACAGAGGTCTTTTTCAATAATGGCGATATTCAGCTCAGGTTTTTGCTTTTTCAGCGTTATGGCTGTCCAAAGGCCAGTAAAGCCGCCACCTATTATACAAACTTGGGTATCCAACGCGCCATGATGCGGCGCGCTGGCTGCGGCTTCAATATCGGCTTGAGTGATTGCTTCATCAAACCAAAAAGGCTGAAAACGCATTACGGGCGCTCTCCACGGGCGATACGAGCAGAAATATCCACCAAGACCATTTCGATGTCAGCAAGTGAGTCAATCACATAGTGCGCACCGGCTTCGCCAAGCTGCTGATAAGCATTAAGGGAATGTGCACTTTGCTCTTCGTGACCAAGCGCCGTCCATTCTTCTTCGCTAAGCCCCACCGCATTACCCGTTAACGCAAGTCCTACGGTCCACATACCAGCATTTAACCCTTCGCTTATTCCCGGCGCGGAATCATCGACTTTTACGCATCCTGATACGCGATTAATGCCAAGTCGTTGTACGTTTTCTAACGCCATCCAGGGACCTGGGCGAGAGCCTGCTGCACATTCATCACTGGCAACCACACAATCTGGCTGATAACCATAGTCGGCAGCGGCAGGCACTAGTACGTCCATCACAGGCTTGGGATACCCAGAACAACTGCCAATCTTAACGCCTTGTTGTTGTAATCGTTTGATCACCGCAAGCACGCCCGGAATGGGGGCAGCTCGGTCGGCGACTTTTGCTTGTTGGAGCGGCATAAAGGTTTGATAAATATGGTCAACATCTGCCGTACTCGGTGCCTGACCAAATTGCGTTATCCAGCGGGTGCGGACACTCTCCATTTGTAGCAAGGTATTAATGTGATCCCATTTACCCATTCCCATCGGACCGCGCGCTTCAGCCAAGGAAATATCAAATTGATACGCTTGCTTAAATGCTTCAACAAAAATACTGGTAGGGGCAATCGAACCATAGTCGACCACAGTACCTGCCCAATCCAAAATTAACGCTTCAATGTGTTTCATGTTGCAAAGACTCCTAGCTAGGAAATATGTGATGAAAGTGCCGTGGCGCGTAGTTGCGTTGACGCCATACGTGGTCGCTTTAATTTCACGGCAAAATAAATAATTGAACTCACTACGAGGGCGCTTGCGATAAACGCCACCCAATAGCAGGCCATGGTAAAAAAGTGCAGCCAGCTGAGCTCCGGTGTGGCAAAAGTTTTATAGAGCAAAATGCCCACTGAGCCGATGTAGCCCGCCGAATCCGCCAGATAAATCAAAAAACCGGCGTTCGCAGTCGAGCCAACTGCTGAGATCATGCGGTCAAACAAAAAGCAGTTATAGGGGATATAACTGATATAAAGACCAGCCCCCAGCAGTACCATCCAAGTTTTAGGGTCTAGGCTTTGGGTTTGGTATAAATACGTACTACCAGCTAGCAGTGAAGCCCCGAGTAAGACAAAGCCATGGTTGGCAAAAAGTGCGATGCGGTTATTTTTAATTAACACCAATGCGGCAAGCGCAATGAGTACGATAAAGGCGATGCGGATCCCGGCATAAGCAAAAATCGCGGGCTCTTGCCCATACCCTAAGGCCCGCCAGATCTCGGCTGAGAAGTTATCTCTAAAGTCACGAAAGCCGGTAAAGAGTAAAAAGCTAAGCACCAGTACGGTTATTCCAAACCAATACTGTTTAAAAAATGCCAGCCGTGCTTTGCCATCCATTGGCGCGCGCTTTTGTCGTAATTGTTCATCCTCTTGTGTAGGTTCAGGAATACTATTAAGACAAGCAACGCTAAGTACAAGCAGCGGCAGAAAAATCGCTCCGGTTGCCGCTGGCATCCACAGTTCAGGCACATTGAGTTCACTCACCAGCCATTTACCCACAGTTCTGACCAATCCAGAGGCAAGAATAAAAGTTACGCTGAGTACCGCACCTAAGATTTCGGTGGTTTTACGACCTTCTAAAAAGCTAAAAACCAAACCCCAAATCATGCCAAGGGAGAGGCCATTGGCAAACAGCCAAATCAGATTCCAGCCCGTGGGAGTGATGGCAAATAGCACCAGTGCAAGCTCGGCGGCTAAAATCATGGCCAAAATCGCACGACCGCGATAATGATGCTGCATTTCAGCAATCACTTTAACGCCGATAAATTTCGCGCATAGGTAGCCAAACACTTGCGAAAGGATCAGGGCAATTTTAAAGCTAACAACCCAGCTCGGGTCATCAAAGGCTTCATAGGTATTGACCGAAAATGGCTTACGAAAGGCGTACATACAAAAGTAAGTCATAAACGCACTGGTCGCGGCAAATAGCACAAAGCCGATACCTTGGGCGTCTTTTAGCCAGTGTGGGCGAGTGTTAAATAGGGTGATCTGCAACATCATAGGATCCTCGGTAATTCGAGGGCAATCCTTTGTGGATTGCCCGTCAACCGGTGTATACCAATCGGCTTAATCAAGTGAATTGGTATTAAAATTGGTAGTTAATGCCGACCATGCCGCGGATACCATAGTATTCCACCTGTAATGGGCGACCTTGCTCACCTTGGTAGTACTGCAATGCTTCATTGGTGAGGTTACTTAGCTCTAGGTAAACTAACGTTTGTTCGTTAAGTTGGTATGACGTTGTAAAGTCGACGCTGGTATTGGCGCCATAGTAGCTATCTGATTGGCTATCGCCGCCGTGCTCTTCGATATAGGCACCTTTATGATTCAGCGCTATTCGAGCTGCAAAGCGGGTGTCGTCGTAATACAGCGTAAAGTTGTAAAGCTCATTGGCCTGACGTGGAATGGCCACTTTTTCTGTGCGCTCTGGAATTTGCATTTCAGAATCCATAAAGGTTGCATTGGTCATTACTCCAAAGTTGCTCAAACTGTCAGAAATAAAACCAAGGTCGCGGTTAAATGCCAGCTCAATGCCCGCAAGCCAAGCGCTATCGCCGTTTTCAGGACGGATGATGGTCACGCCTTGCTTGTTGTTGTAATTGCCAACGCTGGTGGCTTGGAAGATTGGGTCTTGGATATCTTTGTAGAATACCCCCGCAGAGACCAAGCCAACGCGGTCAAAATAATGTTCCACCATCAAGTCGAGGTTATTTGAGTAGGTAGGGTCGAGCGCTGGATTTCCTGAGTTAAGCTGGTTGTCTTGCTCAAGGTAAGTTGCGCCTGGTGTTAACGAACCAAAATCAGGACGGGCAAAGGTGCGAGTTAGTGCGAGGCGATAATTGGTATCGTCATTGGCACGATAAGTAACATGTAGTGCAGGTAAAATTGACCAATAATCATTGCTGTTGGTGGTATCAACAACTTTGTCTTCGTCGGCTAAATAAGTGTAACCAGACACTTCGGTATCGGTTCGCGTAACTCGCAAGCCACCTAATACTTCCCAGTTGTCGCTAGCTTGGTAAGTTGCCATACCGTAGAGCGAGGTGTGGGTTTCTTCAACATCAAAGTTTCTGCCCAGTGCTCCACCGTTGCTGATGAGTGCTGATTCACCCGCATCTAGCTTGAACTTATTGCGATTTTGCGTCCAAAACTGAGCAAGAGCATCGGTGGAAGCCACTTGTGATAGCTGCGTGCGATAATCAAACTTGGCTTCGCTTAAGTAATCGCTGCGACCGGGTTGATCGCTTAAGGCAAAGTCTGCAAGCGTTGGCGCTGCGCCATATTGTTCGTTGTCCCACGCGTAAAACTCATCGGCAAAGTCAGCTTTACGGACTTTATCGCGGTATTTTGCCCCAAACTTAACGGCTAGCTGGTTATTGTATTGCCAGTCTAAGTCGGCATTGGCCACAAGTCTGTCTTTTTCGTTGACGTAGACCTTGTATAGCTCAACCCAAGACAATCCCATTTTGCTTGGATCGAGTGTAAAGCCTGAGGGGAAGTGATTACTTATGGCGTTCCAAGGGTCACTGCCGCCGTCTACTTGGTTGTAGGCATAATTTTTACCGGTCTCGCGGTCTTCAAGTCCAACATATCCCACATTTTTTTGATCAAAACGGGCGACAAAATAGCTGTTGTCTTCACTGTTGGGTTTGTCGCCATAGCGGAACTCATTTTCGTACGTGGCTAGTTGCCAAGAGAGCGTTTTATCAAAGCCAAAGTCATGTTCACCCGCAATTTCAAAGCCTTGCATTTCGGTGATGAGTTCGTTGCGAATATGCTGCAGTTCAGCACGGTCTTTATCAAAACGCAGCCTGTGCTTATAGTGGATTTCATCGTCAATTAGTGTGCCATATAGCGCGCTGGCACTGAGCGTGCCGTTTTCAAGTTGATATTCCAGCGAGCCATTTAAGCCGTAAGTTTCACGGGTTCCGGTATAATCACGCAGCTCTAAACGGTAAATACCTAAGCCATCGTTACCCCTGCGCGGCTCATAGTTATCGGTTGCCCAATCACGCTGCCACGCTGTGGCGTTAATGATAAAACCTAGCTTGTCGTCGAGTAGGCGGTCGCCATACACCACATTGGCAGAATAGTTTGTGCCATCGGCCAGTTCGTTTTGGCCCACAGCAAAGTTGGTTTTGAGAATAAAATCATCAGCGCCTTTTTTGGTCACGAAATTAACATTCCCGCCAATCGCATCACCTTCCATGTCAGGAGTGATAGCTTTAGACACTTCCACAAACTCAATCAACTCGCTTGGAAAAAAGTCGAACGCAGTGGCGCGGCTGGTGGTTTCTTCTTCTGCGGTTGGAAGGCGGTTACCGTTGATGCTGGCCGAGCTCCATTGTGACGGTAAACCACGCACTGCAACAAACCGGCCTTCACCTTGGTCGCGTTCTATCGACACACCTGGAATACGTTGCACCGCTTCTGCTGCATTTCTATCTGGTAACTTACCAATCCCATCGGCAGAAATGATACTTTTGATATTACTAGCATTTTTTTGGTTATTTGCTGCGGCCATTGCGCCACGGAAGATTTGCCCAACCGTGACCACTTCTTCCATCGTTTGTTGTTGGTTTAATAAGATTGGAGACAAGGTAGTGACTTTGCCATCAATCACCTCAACCTGAAGCTCAGTTTCCTGATAACCCATATATTTCACCACTAGGGTGTAGCGACCTGCTTCCAGTTTTGGCAGTTCAAAGCGACCACGATAATCAGATACAGTGGAAACATCTTGGCCTTTGACCGAGATAACAGCGCCAGACAGATTACTTTGTGGGTCTTTTACTACACCAACGAGTTTACCTGTCGCAGCATATAAGCTGGGACTGGTGGTGAGTAACACGGCAGCTGCGATTTGGGTGAGTTTTTTCATTGCTCTTTTCTCAAAAGTTTGGGTTAAGTTTTCTGGTCTAGTCCAGTTTGTTACAGATAGAGTAATGACGGTTTTTTACAGTCCGATGACATAAAGATTAAAAATTAACTAGCGCCGGCTGCTCTTGAGTATTTAGTACGTTTTATAGGAAATAGGAGGTTGTTATTAGATGTTTGGCTTAACTGAATAAGGTTTGTCATACTCGCGTTATCAGCAACCGGTTTTCAGTAAAGGAATGGCTACGTGATTTATGCTTTGATTGCGGCGATTGGACTTTCTCTTTTTATCTATAGCATCACAGCTAGACAACTAGATAGGGCGGAGCTCACCGCCCCGATGTGGTTTATGCTAACCGGTGGAGTTATCGGGTTAGCGCTTGGTAATACTGAGGATGGACAGCAGGCATTCGCTGTTGATATTGATGGTCTACAAACACTGCTGCCAGTTATTGAGCTGACGCTTGCGATTTATCTATTCTCCGATGCTGCAAAAACACGACTACGGGTGCTATCCCACAGTTTCCAGCTACCAGTTAAATTATTGCTCGGGCTGCCATTAACAATGGTATTCGGTGCTTGGATAGCTCATGAGCTGTTTCAGTTATCTTGGTTGGCTTGCTTTTTAATTGCGGTAATAATCACTCCAACCGATGCCACTTTATGCAAAACCTTCATTCAGGATAAGTCTGTGCCCACCAGATTACGTGAGGCAATTAATGTAGAAAGTGGCCTAAATGATGGCCTATGTATTCCGGTATTTCTGTTCTTACTGGGAGTATTAGCTGAGCGAACGCAAGCGACAACTGAATCATTTGCTGGGATTTTTATACGAGAAGTAGGGACTGCACTTGTTGTCTCGGGGTTACTGACCGGGGCGATCATTTGGTTACTTAAACGTGCCTATCAACATCATTTTTTTGCGTCTAAAACCAGCCCTTTTCTCTTTGTTGGTATCGCTTTTTTAGTTTTCTCGGTAACCCAAGTACTGCATGGCAGCGGTTTTATTGCTGCATTTGTCAGCGGTTTGCTGTTTGATAAATATTATCGTGATGCGTTTAAAGATCAGCTTATCGAGGAAGGGGAACACCTCGCTGAATTTGCGGCTTTTATCATTTGGATTGTGTTTGGTTTGTCGGCCAGTGTGGTGCTTTTGGCAGTCACAGAGTGGCAGGTTTGGGTGTACGCAGTGTTGGCGACTGCCTTATTTAGATTGCTCCCGGTATACCTTTGTTTATTAGGTGGTGATCTGACAACCAAAGAGCGTTTTACTTTAGCATGGTTTGGCCCTAAAGGCTTGGCATCGGTGGTGCTAACCTTAATGCTACTCAGCGAAGAGTTGCCAAATGGTTTGCTAATTACTCAAGTGGCGATGGCAACGGTGTTGCTGAGCATTTTTGTATTTGGGCTATCTAGTCGACCCATTTCTAAATTATTTACCAGTACTTTAGGCTGAGAGTGATGACTCTACATCATGAAAACTATACAAGGTAACTTCGCTCCAAATTGTATTGTTATATTATAACTCATTGTAAAGTAATATAATTTTTGTCACTTTGCTGAAATAAAAAAGTCATGTAACGCGCCTAGACTGTGCCTGCCTTACAGACAAATATTACGTTTCAGGAACAGTACAATGAATAAAAAGTTACTTACAGTTGCTATCTCTGCAATATTACTTACCGCGTGTGATGACGATACTAAAACCGTTGAGGTGATCAAAGAGGTTGAAGTCATCAAAGAGGTTCCAGTGCAAGAAGTGACACAAGTAAAGAATGTGATCCTTATGATCGGCGACGGTATGGGGCCACAGCAAGTTGGCTTACTTGAAGAATACGCTCAGCGCGCGCCAAACTCTACTTATAAAAATAAAGGCAACCAAACAGCGCTTTCTAAACTTGCTGCGGGTGGTCATTTGGGTCTATCGCTTAATGCGCCGCATGGGGCAACAGGCAGCCTTGTGACTGATTCCGCTTGTTCTGCAACACAGTTAGCTACGGGCATTGCAGCTGGCTCTGAAATGATAGGTCTTGATGCCGAAGGTAATAAAGTTGCAACTATCTTAGAAAAAGCTAAAGCAGCTGGTAAAGCAACAGGTCTTGTGTCAGACACCCGTATCACTCATGCAACACCTGCGGCTTTTGCTGCACATATGCCGCATCGTTCTTATGAAGCAGAAATCGCCGAACAGTTGGTACGTTCAGGCAATGTTGATGTGATGCTATCTGGTGGTGCACGTGTATTTGTACCAAAGAGTACACCAGATAATGCAGAGCTTAAAGCTCAGTTTGATGCGCTTGGTATGCCAAGTAGTGTATATAAAAAATCAAAGCGTGGCGATGAAACAAATCTCGTTGTTGAAGCAAAAGAGCAGCACGGTTATGGCCTTGCTTTTGATAAAGCACAGCTAAATAGTTTTGAAGGTGAGAAAGTACTTGGTCTATTTGCAAACTCAGGCATGAATGACGCAATTGCTTATAAAGCTTGTCAACAAAACGACAACTGTTCGCAGCCTTCACTAAAAGAAATGACAATTAAGGCTTTAGATATTTTATCTAAAGATGAAGATGGCTTTTTCTTAATGATTGAAGGTGGTCAAATTGATTGGGCGGGTCACGCAAACGATGCGGGTTGGATGTTAAACGAGCTGCTTAAATTTGATGAAGCTGTTGAAGCTGTGCATGAATGGGTAAAAGACCGTAACGATACACTAGTCGTTGTGACTGCAGACCATGAAACGGGCAGTTTTGGTTTTAGTTATTCAAAGCATGAGCGACCAGAAGCACAGACGCTGTCTGGTGATGGTATGTATGTTAACGGTGTTGCAAAAGAATATCACCCCAAGTTTAACTTTGGCCCACTTGCGCAATTAGACAAGCTTTACGCACAAACGGGCACCTTCTTCGATATTCTAGCGGCAGCAGCTCCAGATGAAGCCTATGAGAATGTGTCTGGCTCAACGTGGCAAGCAACAATTGCAGATATGACAGCGTATACAGTGACGCTAGATAATGCGGCAAAAGTTGGTCAGAGCGTATACGATGAAAATAGCGCGGATATGATCCCTGCGTTTGAAGACTTTAGTGATTTCTATGTGTATGCGAAAGAAGACTATACAGGTAAAATTGCACGAGCGCTTGCGTCAGAGCAAAACGTTGTTTGGGGCACGGGCACCCATACCGCTGCCCCTGTCCCTGTTTATGCTTATGGCCCGCAAGGGGTAACTAAGCAATTTTCAACGATGCAGCATCACGTTGATATTGCTAATAAAATGATGACTGCGCTTGGTTTAACTGAATAAACCAAGCTCAAAACTCATTAAGCCACAGCAATGTGGCTTTTTTCTGTCATTAAGGCCAGAAACTCATTTTGTGGTAGCGGCTTTGAATAGTAATAGCCTTGACCGAAGTCGCATCCTGCTTGTTTTAGCAGTTGATGTTGAGTGGCTGTTTCGACGCCTTCAGCAATAACACGTAAGCCCAATCGATGTGCCATTAGAATGATGGTCTCACAAAGTGTTAAATCGTCTTCATTAGTGGCGATACTGTCCACAAAGCGCTTGTCTATTTTTACAAAATGGCAATCTAATTGTTGTAAATAAGCCAAAGAAGAATAACCGGTGCCAAAGTCATCAAGTGCAAATTGAAAACCATGTTGTTTTAGTCGCTCAACACGTTGCTTAGTACGACTATCATTATGCAGCATCATACCTTCAGTAACTTCGAGCACGACTTGCTTTGCAGCGATGTTTAACGTGGTTAATTTGTCATGCCAAGATGCAAGTGTGCAGTTTTTCGCGGCAAATTGTACCGGAGATACATTAATACTTATTTGGGTATCATGACCTAAGTGCTGTAACTGAGTCAGGGTATCCAGTGATTGTGTGAAAGCAAAATCACCAATATTGTGAATTAATTGGGTTTCTTCAGCTAAGGGAATAAACTCAGCTGGGCTTACCATACCTTGCTCAGGATGACGCCATCGTATCAGTGCTTCTGCTTTTACAATATGGTTGTCATGCAATGACACAATCGGCTGATAGTGCATTTCAAACTGGCTGCGATTGAGCGCTGTTCGGATACCTTTAAGCATTTGCATTCTTGATTCTGCTACTTTTCGCAAAGTATCATCAAAGATGACATAGCCGTTGCGGCCTTGTTGCTTCGCTCGATACATTGCTTGGTCGGCGGCTTTTAATAGTGACTCAGCGCCATTACCGTCGTTTGGGGTCGCGGCAATTCCAATACTCGCAGTAATGTGGCACTGCTCATCTTGGATCTCAAATGGCTGTTTTAATGCGGACTGAATTTGCGCGGCGAGTGCCTTACACTCGGTTTTATCCTTATCATCAGGTAGGACAAACACAAACTCATCACCACCAATACGTGATAAAAACGCCTGCGGCGAGATTTTTTTGAGCCGCTCGGCCACGGATTTTAGTAATAAATCACCGTAATAGTGACCTAAAGTATCGTTAATATCTTTAAAATTATCGAGATCTAGTAGTAATACAGCCGTGCGTCGTTTGCTACTATTAACTTGCTTTTTCAGGTGCTTTTTGAGGCCAACGCGATTGTGCAGATCTGTGAGTTCGTCAAAATGCGCCTGTCGCCAAATTAGCGCATCTTTTCGTTTTATTTCTGTAATATCGGTGAAAATAGCAACACGACGGTAGATCTCTCGATTCTTGTCATAGACACTGTCGATGGTTAACCACTCGGTATACAGTTCACCATTTTTCTTGCGATTAACGATTTCACCTTGCCAGCGACCATGTTCATTTAATTGTTTCCACATAAGTTTATAGAAGCTGTGATCATGCTGCCCAGAGCTTAGTATGGAGGTTGATTTACCTAATACTTCTGCACGGGTGTATCCTGTCACTTTAGTAAATGCAAGGTTAGCGTCTAATATAAAGCCATTAGCGTCGGTAATTATCATGCACTCGCTACTGTTATTGTAAACTAGCGCCGCCAGATTTAAGGCTTCTTCTTGGTGTTTACGCTGACTAATATCACGAAAAATAAGCAGGGCTTGAGGGTGTGACTCAATCGCACACAGGCGACACTCAACAACTTGATTGGCTGTGGGGGAAAACTCCAGTTGTACGTAGGTGTCATCGTTTAACATCGCGAGCTCTGCACAGATCCTCTTGTATATATGCTCGGGCAACAGTGCCTCTAGGGTGTGAGCACCATCTGTGTAAGCACCATATCGAGACAAAATTTGTGCGTGTTGGTCTAGGCGTACATAACTATCTGGTAAGGCATTAATCAATGCTCTGACTACCGCGAGTCTGTGGTTGGCGTTATCTTCTGCGGCTAGCCTCGTTCTTGCCATGTGTGCAAAACGTTCAGCAATATGCTCAAACTCACTCGGTACTTTTGTAGCTTCAAAATCAGAGTCTTGTTTACCGGATTCTAATTTGGCAATGGCGTGCGTTAAAGTTCGTAATGGTTTAAGCAGTTGCTGTTTTAGCTGCCAATGTGTTTGCCAAAATAACAGGGCGACCACCGAAAAGAAAATCCCCAAGAATATGGCAAAGCGGTTGTCAATCTTGCTTAACTGAGATTCAAAATCAAAACTAAAATAAATTTGTAAAGCGCGGCCGCTGCTATCTAAAGGTTGTTTAACATAGACTAAGCGGTTGCCTTGTGGCGTTTTAAGTAAGGTCGCTTGCTGTTGCAAATTGCGAGGCCAAGCTGTACTTACAGCGCGACCAAGCTCAGCCTTAGAGGCTGGGTATTGTGCAATGATCTGATCTTTTGCATCAGCTATCATAACGCGCGTCCCAACAGGCAAAGGTAGTTTTGCAAGGGTTTGACTCCAATGAGTCAAGCCTTTTACGGCAACGAGCATAAACAAAAACTGCTGCTGTTGATCATAAATAGGCAGTGCAAAGTTCACGGTAGCGCGCTGCATGCTTCTGTCTATCTGGTATTCACCGACACTGAATTTGGCGGTGCGCATGGCCGCTTTAAAATAGCCTCTGTCAGCAATATTAATGGCACCTTGTCCGGTTTGGTGCGTGGTACAGAGAACATCTCCTTGGGCGTTGACTATGCCTAGGTTCGCCAAATTTGGGCTGAGAAGCATCGCATGATACAAAAGGGCAGGGCAATTGCCATTGTCTACTTTAAGGTGGTCAATACGAGTCGATAATTGCTGCAACACAAGTTCGGTATCGGCAAGCTCTACCTGTTGGATAGCCGCAACCTGCTTAGCATAATGTAAAGCTTGTTGTGACTGTTGTGTTAACGCCTGCTGACGTTGCTCACATAATAAGAATAAAATAATGATCAAACATGGTAAGCAGAGTAGAACAAGTAAGCGATAAAATCGAAACTTTATTGAAGAATTTAGAATAATCCCACCTGTGGAGCTGATCAAAGAGCGCGAATGATACCGAATCCAAAGGGGACAACCAAGCAAATTTGCATAAATAATTCACTGTTTTTGGGACTGTCACGCTCTCCTTGAAGTTAGGAATTTTTAATTTCTAATTTTAAAGTATGAGATGATTATCAAGTCAAAATTATTGGTGTTTTTTCTGTTCTCCACTTTTTTCCACCAAATTCATGATCTTCCACAAATCCCGCGATTTTTCTGGCTTGCAAAGGTGTTAAAGGTACCGACTTAGCTTGACAAAAGTGCTTGTCAAGCCCTAGACTGTTCTTCTGTGGTAAAAAGTGGGTTTTAGTGGATCAAACTGGATCAGCCAACTTATAAATAGGGTCACTCATGTTTCGAGGTGCAAGTTCGCTAGCTTTGGATGACAAAGGGCGCTTTGCGGTACCAACCAAGTACCGTCAACCGCTGCTGTCTGAAGCTCAGGGGACGGTTATTTGTACTATTGCGATCAATGAACCTTGTTTGTGGCTTTACCCACTCACCGAATGGCTAGAAATTGAGACCAAATTAAGTCGCATCTCTAACACCAATCCCAGAGTAAGGCGCTGGCAACGCATGTTGCTCGGTCATGCTACAGAATACCAACTAGATAAAAACGGCAGAATTTTATTAGCTCCGGCACTACGAGCACATGCACAGCTTGGGAAAAAAATTATGCTAGTTGGATTGCTAAATAAATTTGAAATTTGGGATGAAGAACGCTGGTATCAGCAAATGCAAGCAGATACTGAAATTGAACATTCAGGAAACTTTGAGGAAAGCCCTGAATTGGAAAACTTTTCCTTGTAGGGGTAGATAAATTAATGAGCGAAGAGTTTAAGCATATTTCGGTGTTAATGGCCGAAACATTAGATGCTCTAGCAATCAATCCCGAAGGTATTTATATCGACGGAACATTTGGACGAGGTGGGCACTCAGGCGAAATCCTCAAGCGATTAACCTCTGGGCGTTTGCAAGCGATTGATCAGGATCCTCAAGCGATCAAAGCTGCTCAGAAGTTTGCTGATGATACGCGCTTTGCAATCGCGCGCAGTCGTTTCTCAGAAATAAAATCAGTCGCTGAAGAGGCTGGAATTTTAGGTCAAGTCGACGGTATTTTACTGGATATAGGCGTGTCTTCTCCTCAACTTGACGATGCCGATCGTGGTTTTAGTTTTATGAAAGACGGGCCACTGGATATGCGGATGGATCCTGATTCGGGTCGAAGTGCTGCTCAATGGCTCGCTGAAGCTGAGCTAGAAGAAATGGTGTTTGTGATAAAAAAATACGGTGAAGAGAAGTTTGCCACCCGTATTGCACGTAAAATCATCGAAATACGCGAGCACACCGCAATTACCACCACGGCGCAATTAGCACAATTAATTGATGATGCTGTGCCTGTGAAAGATAAGCACAAGCACCCCGCAACTCGCACTTTTCAAGCTATTCGAATTTACATTAACAGTGAGTTAGAAGAAATTCAGACGGCATTGCAAGCCTCCCTATCGGTATTAAAACCTGGTGGGCGGTTAGTGGTGATCTCGTTCCATTCCTTAGAAGATCGTATCGTAAAGCAGTTTATCAAGAAGCAGAGTAAGGGAGAGGCGATACCCAGAGGTCTGCCTTTAACGGATGAACAACTTAAACAAAATCTCACCTTAAAGGCAGTGGGTAAAGCCATTAAACCGAGCGATCAAGAGATTGCACTGAACCCACGCTCTCGCAGCTCGGTATTGCGAGTGGCGGAGAAGCTCTAATGAATGCCAGCAAGCAACGCCAACCGAATCTGTTTGTCGAAATTAGCCACTTCTTAATTTCTAATAAGCTGACGGCGTTGTTGCTGGTGACGATCTTGATTTCTGCACTTTGTGTTGTTCAGATCACACATTTAACTAGGCAACAATTAATACTACAAGATGAGCTATTACAGCAACGTGATGAATTAGATCTGCAATGGCGTTACCTCGTTGTTGAAGAGGAATTTTATTCACAGCATGCAAGGATTGAAGAGATTGCCAAGATGCAGCTAGAAATGAAACGTCCAACAAGTAAAGACGAACAGGTGATTGTGCTGCCATGAATAAGCCAAAGCAAAAGACTCAATCAATCATCACTTGGCGCTTTGCGCTGGTATGTGGCGTGATGCTTATGGTTTTTATGACTTTGGTCGCACGAGCGGCATTTTTGCAAGTCATAGAGCCTGATAAAGCGATTAAAGAAAACGAAAAGCGTACAGTTCGTGTTGAAAAGTTAAATGTTCAGCGCGGGATGATTTTTGACCGAAATGGTAAAGAGCTTGCGGTAAGCGTACCTGTGGTAAGTGTGTATGCTGATCCTTTAGCTATCGATAAAGCGCTGGCAAAAAAGGTACTTCGTAAAGCTCGTAAAGAGGGAGAAGACCACAAAGCATTGGCACAAAATGAGCCAGAGCTGACATTGCGAAAACAAGCTTGGTATGATGATGAAATCCGCTGGAAAGAACTAGCCGATGTGCTCAGGCTAAAACCACAAAGTGTAGATGAACGGCTTAGGGGAGACCCAAGCCGTCGTTTTGTTTATTTAAAGCGGCAAGTGACAGCAGTCGTCGCTAATTATATTCGTCAAATGCGCCTACCAGGCGTTCACTTGCTTGATGAGTCTAAGCGCTTTTACCCAAGTGGTGAAGTCACGGCACATATGATAGGTGTAACCGATATTGACGGCAAAGGTATTGAAGGTGTGGAGCGGATGTTTGATTCTGCACTCACCGGCACTGCTGGTAAACGAACAATCCGTAAAGATGCTCAAGGCCGTGAGGTTCAGGTTTTATCTGAAGAACAACGGGTTGAGCCTGAAGATGTGTACTTAAGTATTGATTTACGTATTCAAGCCATCGCATACCGAGCGCTCAAATCCGCAGTTTTGAGCTATAAAGCCACTTCTGGTTCAGCAATAGTAGTAGATGTTCACACTGGTGAAATTTTAGCTTTAGTAAACAGTCCAAGTTTTAATCCTAATGATCTGAGCACGGCAGCGCCCTATAAACGTCGTAATCGCGCCATGACAGACTTATTTGAGCCAGGTTCAACACTAAAGCCTTTGGCGGTGTTAGCAGGATTACATTATGGCGCAATCCAAGCTAATGACACGATAAATACACACCCTGGTTGGATGAACTTAAGTGGTGGGTTAGTTAAAGATACACGTAATAATGGGGAGCTAAGCCTCAGAGAAATTCTTAAAATCTCCAGTAATATGGGGGTGGCTAAAATTTCGCAAATGCTACCGAAAGAAGCATTCATCAATTTATATCAACAAGCTGGTTTTGGCGAACCGACAGGGTCAAATATGATTGGTGAAAGCGCCGGATTGTTTTATCCAAACCGCCGCTGGTCTAACTTCGAAATAGCAACTTTGTCTTATGGCTACGCGGTTTCTGTGAGTACGGCACAAATGGCAAGGTTATATGCCATGTTTGGCGCTGGGGGCATATTGAGACCTTTGACCATAGTGAAGCAAGACGAAGTCCCAGAGGGGAGACGTATATTTAGCGAGCAAGATACTCAAGCTGTAGTGGAAATGATGGAATCTGTGTTTGAGCGTGGCGGCACCGCCCATAACGTAAAAGTTGATGGGTATCGCGCTGCGGGGAAAACCGGTACTTCAGAAAAAGCAGTAGCAGGCGGCTATGGTGATGAGTATGTTGGTTATTTCGCGGGGGTTGCACCGGTGAGCGATCCGCGACTTGCGGTGGTTGTTATGGTTAATGAGCCAGCAGGTGATGTTTATTACGGCGGCCAAACTGCGGGACCGGCTTTTGCAGAAATCATGTCTAATGCACTAAGAATTTTAAATGTAGCGCCAGATAAAGGGCGTGTAGCGTATGTTTCAGGAGCCGATAATGATGCGTGATTTGGCTCAAATATTAAGTGAATTTGGAGTCAATACTCATACTATTGAAGTTAAGAACTTACGAATTGATAGTAGAGCGATTGAACCTGGAGATTGCTTTATTGCGTTACAGGGGCATACCCAAAACGGCGCTAAATATGCTGCCAGTGCAATTGCGCAAGGAGCTAAGTGCGTATTAGCTGAAACAGCAAGTGAACCAAATGTGGCACCAGAGCAGGTTATTTTTGTGGATAACCTAACTGAGAAACTAGCGGCTATCGCTGCCCAATTTTATTGCCAGCCAAGCAAAAAGCTGAAATTAACAGGGGTGACCGGTACCAACGGCAAGTCTACGACTACTGCCATGATTGCTAATTTAGCCACTTTAATTGGCCGCGCAGGAGCGGTGGTTGGGACTCTTGGCTTTGGTCATCCTGATACACTTATTCCATTGGCAAATACCACGCCATCAAATGTCGACTTACAACGTATTCTCGCTACGTTGAGCCGCGATTTTACGCACGTAGCTATGGAGGTTTCCTCTCACGGTTTAGTTCAGGGGCGCGTTGATGAATGTGACTTTGATGTGGCGATTTTCACTAACCTGACTCGTGATCACCTTGATTATCATGGTGATATGCAAAGCTACGCAGAAGCCAAAAAATTACTTTTTACTCGTTGTGCGCCTAAGCACAAGGTCATCAACATTGATGATGAGGTTGGCGCTAGCTGGGCGCATGCCCTCAATGATGAAACTCTCGTTGCTTACGGGCGCTGGGATGCAAAACATGCGTTCAAGCAATACGTATTTTTTGATGCAGTATCAACACATCCGCATGGTTTGAGCGCGACATTAAAAACCAGCTGGGGTGAGTGTCAAATTAACGTGCCACTTTATGGTGAGTTTAACCTGTATAACTTAACTGCTGCGTTTGCCAGCTTACTCCTTCAAGGAGAAAGTCTCGAAACACTAGCCTGTGCCTGCGTTAAATTATCGCCGGTAGCTGGGCGTATGGAGCCTTATAGTGCACCAGAAAAGCCAACTTGTATTGTCGATTATGCCCATACCCCCGACGCTTTAGCGCTAGCGTTACAAGCATTACGTGCACATGTCCCGGGCGAGCTTATCTGTGTGTTTGGTTGTGGTGGTGATAGAGACAAAGGCAAACGTCCTGAGATGGCCCGAGCGGCGGAAAAGTTTGCGGATAAATTGGTGATCACCAGTGACAATCCTCGCAGTGAAGATCCTAATGTAATCATTGCAGATATTAAGGCAGGACTCATCAACCCCGAGTATGCTGTCTGCCAGCCAGATAGAGGGCTGGCCATTCAACACGCGATAGCGCTGGCTGATAAAAATAGTGTGGTGTTGATCGCGGGTAAAGGTCATGAAGATTATCAGATTATAGGTACTGAGCGCATTGATTTTTGCGATAGGCAATGTGTTACAGCGATTTTAAAAGGGGAAAAGGCATGATCAAGATGGATTTCTCTTGGCTTGCAGCAGTCTTAAAAACCTCTTACAACGGGGAGAATTTGGCAGTCGCCAACATCAATACGGACACCAGAACCATTGAGTCTGGAGAAGTATTTTTAGCGCTTAAAGGGCCTAACTTTGATGGCCATCGCTTTTTGGAAGTGGCTAAGGCGCGGGGCGCGATAGCGGCTATTGTATCTTGTCCTGATGAAGATATTGATTTAGTGCAGTTTGTCGTTGATGACACCCGTATTGCTTTAGGTCAAATTGGTAAAGCTGTGATTGACACTGTGGCGCCTAAAACCATTGCGATCACCGGCAGTGTTGGAAAAACCACGGTAAAGGAAATGTGCGCTGCTATTTTAGCGCAAAAAGGCAAAGTGTTAGCAACAAAAGGTAATTTTAACAATGATATAGGTGTTCCTTTAACCTTGCTGCGGTTGACTGAAGAAGATCAATATGCAGTGGTTGAATTAGGTGCTAATCATTTAGGGGAAATAGCCTATACCACCGCGCTCGTGAGTCCTGATGTTGCCACTGTATGCAACGTTGCACCTGCACACATTGAAGGGTTTGGCTCAATAGATGGTGTAGGTAAAGCCAAAGGGGAAATCTTTTCAGGCCTAAAAGTAAATGGTGTCGCTGTGATTAACGCTGATAGTGATTACGCTGCGATGTGGCAAGAAAACCTAACTGTCACGAATGTTAAACGTTATAGCTTACATGAACAGCTCGACATATGGGTGGACGAGGTGGCGCTAGACGAGTTGGCTAGACCTACCTTTAAGTTATGCCGAGACAACCAGAGTGTCAGGGTTAGCTTACCACTTTCAGGACAACACAATGTCAGTAATGCGCTCATTGCTGCGGCGTTAACAACTGAGTTAGGTGCCAGCCTTGAAGAAGTGGCTACGGGTCTTGCACAGATGGCTGAAGTGAAAGGCCGAGTCAACATGATCCAAGTGTCAGATACGCTACGAGTTGTTGATGATACTTACAATGCCAATGTCAAATCGGTCAACGCCGCCATTGATTTACTGGCTTCGATGTCAGGCTATAAAGTATTAGCGCTAGGTGATATGGCTGAGCTTGGTGAAGGGGCTCGTGAGTATCACAAAGAAGTAGGCGAGTACGCGAAACAGCAAGGCATTGATGAGTTGTTTTCTTTGGGGGTGCTAAGTAGTAGCGCCAGTAATGTATTTGAAAAACCAAATCGTCATTTCTCCACAAGAGAAAGTTTGATGAAGGCGTTAAAAGTAGTGTTGGCTGAGCAATCAGGCCGATGCACGGTCATTGTAAAAGGATCACGTAGCGCGCGGATGGAATTGCTGGTTGAAGAATTAGTAAACGCTGGCCAGTCGGATAACGAGACAGGAGAAGTAACATGTTAGTTTGGCTAGCCGAGTATCTTACCCAATACTATTCGGGGTTTAACGTTTTTTCTTACCTCACTTTAAGAGCGATTTTAGGTATTTTAACAGCCTTGATGATCTCTTTATATTTCGGTCCAAAACTTATTGCGGCACTACAGCGCATGCAGATTGGACAAACAGTACGCGATGATGGCCCTGAATCTCATCTTTCTAAATCTGGTACACCAACCATGGGCGGGATTTTGATCCTTGCAGCTATTTTTACCAGCACGTTACTTTGGGGAGATTTGAGTAACAAATATGTATGGGTAACGCTGTTTGTGATCGGCAGTTTGGGTATTGTGGGTTTTGTTGATGATTATCGCAAAGTGATCCGAAAAGACAGTAAAGGCCTTATCGCCCGTTGGAAATACTTTTGGCAGTCAGTGATCGCAATCTCTACCGCTGCATTTTTATACTTCACCTCAACCAATGCGGCTGAAACAACCCTAGTTGTACCATTTTTGAAAGATGTCCTGCCGCAACTTGGTTTGTTCTACTTGGTGATGAGCTATTTTGTGATTGTGGGCACTTCAAATGCCGTTAACCTTACAGACGGTCTTGATGGGTTGGCGATAGTACCAACTATCTTGGTTGCTTCGGCTCTTGCCATTATCGCTTATGTGACTGGTAACGCGAATTTCTCAAGCTACCTTCATATTCCTCATTTACCACTAACAAGTGAGTTGGTGGTGGTCTGTACTGCAATTGTTGGTGCTGGACTTGGCTTTTTATGGTTTAACACTTATCCCGCACAAGTGTTTATGGGGGATGTTGGCTCGTTAGCCCTTGGTGGTGCACTTGGCATTATTGCAATTCTGGTGCGCCAAGAATTGGTGTTGATCATTATGGGTGGCGTATTTGTTATGGAGGCACTGTCCGTTATTTTACAAGTTGGCTCGTACAAGCTCCGAGGACAGAGAATTTTTAGAATGGCACCTATTCATCATCACTATGAACTAAAAGGCTGGCCTGAACCTCGCGTGATCGTGCGCTTTTGGATCATTTCAATCATTTTGGTGCTAGCAGGTCTTGCCACGTTGAAGATTAGATAATGACGTATATTGAACAATTACAAAAAAAACATATCACCGTACTGGGGCTTGGCGTCACAGGACAAGGGATTGTGCGTTTTTTGTTGTCGCACGGTATCAATCCAAAGGTGGTAGATAGCCGTCCGGTTCCTCCCTGTGCAGATTGGCTGAATCATAATGCACCGGATTGTGAGGCGGTATTTGGCAACCTTGCAGATGCCGCTTTGGCACAGACCGACCTTATCATTATCAGCCCAGGGATCCCGCTTTTTGAACAGAGCGTGGCACAGGCTATTGCTAAGGGAGTGGAGGTAATTGGTGATATTGAACTATTTGCTCGACTGAACACTCGCCCTGTTATTGCTGTAACAGGATCAAATGGCAAGTCGACAGTGGTGAGTTTAGCAACAGAAGTACTCAAAGCCGCAGGGTTAAAAGTCGGACTTGGCGGAAATATTGGCACGTCAGTACTGTCAATACTTGATGATGAACACGATGTGTATGTGTTGGAGCTATCTAGCTTTCAGCTAGAAACAACCCACAGCTTAGCTTGCTTGTCTGCGATGATCTTGAATATTACAGAAGATCATATGGACAGGTATCCAGATTTTCAGGCCTATATTAAAGCCAAGCAGCGTATTTACCAGCATGTTGAACATATTGTTTTTAATGCTGAAGATCAACATACCTTTGCAGAACATGGTCAAGGCAGCAGTGTATCCCTCACTGAAGGGGATTATCATTTGATGAAGGTGGCACACGAACCTTATTTTGCCTACAAGCAAACGCCATTATTGCCTGTAAGCTCGCTTGCGATGGTGGGTAAACACAATCAGTTTAATGCTTTGGCCGTGTTGGCATTATTGGCGCCGATGCAGCTGCCAACTAGCGCATTTGTCACTGCACTTGGAGCGTTTCGTGGCTTGCCTCATCGCTGTCAATTGGTCGCGGATGTTGCTGGTGTGCGCTATTTTAACGATTCGAAAGCCACCAATGTAGGGTCAACGGTGGCTGCGATTGAATCATTAGCAAGCACTAAGCGAAATATTATCTTGATAGCCGGCGGTGATGCCAAAGGTGCCGATTTAACACCGTTGAAAGCACCGCTAAACGCACACTGTAAAGCTCTATTTTGTTTTGGTCAGGACGGTGAGCAGTTTATGCCGCTGCTGCGCAACAGCCATAGAGTCAATAATCTTAAAGAAGCGGTTATTGCGGCAAAGAGTATTGCTACCATTGGGGATATTGTCTTGCTTGCGCCTGCGTGTGCCAGCATAGATATGTATCCAAATTATATGGCTCGCGGTGATGAGTTCGTTCAGTTAGTGGAGGAACACACGCTTGTTTAGTATCACAAACCTAAGAGAGGCTTTAACGCCTCGCCAGTCCGAAAGCTTGTTTGACGTGCCATTGATGTACTGCATGCTGATGCTTATTGGAGTGGGGTTTGTGATGGTCACGAGTGCATCAATGCCGGTTGCCGAGCGCCTGTTTGATAATCCGCTGCACTTTACTATTCGGCATGTCATTTTTTTAGTCGGCTCTTTTTTACTGTTTTGGTTTACCTCAAATATTCCGATGACTTGGTGGAAACGGAGCAATCCATATTTGTTACTTTTTGGACTGATATTATTGGTTGCAGTACTGATTATCGGCAGAGAAGTGAATGGCGCGAGACGATGGATCCCGTTGGGGCCGTTTGGTCTGCAAGTTGCTGAAGCGTCAAAGCTATTTTTCTTTAGTTATATTGCGGGTTATTTGGTACGCAAACGCGATGAAGTACAAGAGAATATCAAAGGCTTCGCCAAGCCCATGATAGTATTTGCGGCTTACGCATTTTTAATTTTAATGCAGCCTGACTTAGGAACTGTAGTGGTCATGTTTGTCACAACGGTTGGTTTGTTATTTTTAGCAGGCGCAAAGTTATGGCAGTTTTTCACTTTGATGTTAACAGGGGTTTCTTTGGTGGTGTTACTCATCATCATTGAGCCTTATCGAATGAAGCGAGTAGTCGGTTTTTTAAATCCTTGGGAAGACCCATTTGGTGCCGGTTATCAATTAGTACAGTCGTTGATGGCTTATGGACAGGGAGGCTGGTTTGGTCAAGGTTTGGGCAATAGCATCCAAAAACTACAATACCTGCCAGAGGCGCATAACGACTTTATTTTTGCTGTCATCGCTGAAGAGCTCGGGTTTGTTGGTGTATTCAGCATTATCATTTTACTGGGTGTGTTAGTGACTCGAGCGCTTTTTATTGGTCAAAAAGCACTGAAGGCTAATAAGGAGTATGAGGGGTACTTTGCGCTGGGGATTGGTATTTGGTTTGCTTTTCAAGCCGTTGTAAATATTGGCGCAAGTGCAGGGATCTTGCCCACCAAAGGCCTCACTCTGCCATTTATCTCTTATGGTGGTTCGAGTCTTTGGGTGATGACAATTGCGGCTGCTATTCTACAGCGTATTGATTTTGAAACTAAAATGTCGACAAGGCAAGCAACATCCCGTGGAGGTAGGCGATGACAAAGCGTCTTCTTGTGGTTGCGGGCGGTACAGGAGGGCACATTTTTCCTGGTATTGCTGTAGCGCAGTTTCTACAAAGCCAAGCCTGGCAAGTGAGCTGGGTTGGGACTGCCGATAGAATGGAAGCCGACGTGGTTCCACGTTACGGCTTTGAGATAGATTTTATTGCCATGAAAGGGGTTCGTGGTAATGGTATAAAACGCTTAATTACCGCGCCATTTATGGTGCTGAAGGCCATACTTGCAGCCAAAAAGATATTGCGACAACGTAAGCCCGATGTGGTTTTGGCTATGGGAGGCTATGTGACGGGGCCTGTTGGTGTGGCTGCAAAACTGCTTGGGATCCCTTTGGTGATCCACGAGCAAAATGCAGTTGCGGGAATGAGTAACAAACTGTTGGCTAAAATTGCCACCAAAGTATTGGCAGGGTTTCCAGGAGCATTTAGTGAAAAGCTCGCTGATGTCGTAGGCAACCCTGTGAGAGCGAGTGTGGCCGAGATAACAGAAAAATCGCCTTCGGTACCGTTAAACATATTGATAGTGGGTGGCTCGCTTGGCGCACGTGCACTCAATGAAGTGGTACCTGAAGGGCTGGCTCAGTTACAACAACAAGCACCTGATGTATCACTGGCAGTTCGCCATCAAAGTGGCAAAAATAATCAAAATGACGTGCAAAAATATTATGAAAATGTGGGTGTTAATGCTGAGGTCAGCGAGTTCATTCATGATATGGACACCGCATACGCTTGGTCAGATATTGTAATTTGCCGGGCAGGCGCCTTGACTGTAAGTGAAATCGCGGCTGCTGGAAAAATGGCAGTATTTGTGCCTTTCCCACATGCTGTTGATGATCACCAAACAGCGAATGCTCAGTTTTTAGTCTCAGCGGGGGCTGCACAGCTAGTACAGCAATCACAGTTGAGCGCTGAAACACTCACGCAGATATTATTGCCCTTAGTCACTGAGCCGAAAAAAATTGCACTGATGGCGGCTAAAGCGAGACAATGCGGTAAGTCGGAGGCAACGGCTAAAGTTGCCCATATTTGTACAGAATTATCGAATTAGGAATGTAAATGGAAGCTTCAAGCAGAAGAGCAATGCGACGTATCAACACCATCCACTTTATTGGAATTGGTGGTGCTGGTATGGGTGGTATTGCCGAAGTGCTGGCCTTTGAAGGTTACCGTATCACAGGTTCAGATATTGCTAACAGTGCAATGACTGAGCGTTTAAGCAAAATGGGCGCTGAGGTTTTCATAGGCCACCATGCCGATAATGTAAAAACCGCAGATGTGGTTGTAGTATCTAGCGCAATTAATGAGCAAAACCCAGAGATCCAAGCTGCGCTTGCCAATCGAACACCGATTGTTCGACGTGCAGAAATGCTTGCCGAACTGATGCGCTTTCGCCACGGTATAGCAGTCGCTGGAACGCATGGCAAAACGACAACAACAAGCTTGATTGCGAGTATTTTTGCCAAGGCACAGTTAGATCCTACTTTTATCATTGGCGGTCTATTAAATAGTGCTGGTAGCAACGCCAAAGTAGGTAGCAGTGAGTACCTTATTGCGGAAGCAGATGAAAGCGATGCGTCGTTTTTACACTTGCAGCCAATGGTATCTGTAGTTACAAATATCGAAGCAGATCATATGGATACTTATGACGGTGACTTTGAAAAAATGAAAGACACCTACATAGAGTTTATCCATAATTTACCGTTTTACGGTTTAGCGGTTGTTTGTATTGACTCCCCTGTAGCAAAAGAGCTACTACCTCGCTTTGCAAGACCCACTATTACTTATGGCGAAGCGGCGGACGCTGACTATCAGTTATTTGATTTCACACAAACACAGAGTGAATCACACTTTAAAGTAAAAACAAAAGAAGGTGAGGTGCTTGAGGTTACACTCAATATGCCAGGTAAGCACAATGCTCTCAATGCTGTGGCGTCGATAGCTGTTGCTAAAGATCACAACATTGAAAATGATGCGATTTATCAAGCATTAGCGAGCTTTGAAGGCGTTGGCCGTCGCTTCCAACATTATGGTGCATTTAACAACGAAGTTGGAGAAGTGATGTTAGTTGATGACTACGGACATCATCCCTCTGAAGTCGCTATGACCATCCAAGCTGCAAAAGCTGGCTGGCCAGATAAGCGCCTTGTGATGATCTATCAGCCTCATCGTTATAGCCGCACAAGAGACCTATATGAAGATTTCGTAAAAGTACTATGTGATGCTGATAAGTTACTGCTGTTGGATGTTTACAGTGCTGGTGAAACACCAATTGTTGGTGCCGATAGTAAAAGTTTGTGCCGTAGCTTACGTCAACGTGGCGTAGAGCCTATTCATATCAGCGATCATGCTGAACTTGCGCAAGTATTAGCAACCACGCTACAAGATGGGGATTTAGTGTTAACGCAAGGGGCTGGTAATATTGGCCAAATCGTAAAACAGCTAGCCGCAACAGGGCTATCAATAGAGCAATTAAAACAGAGTAAGTTATGAGTAGTCAGTTTGGTAAAGTAGCAGTATTACTTGGTGGCAGTTCGGCTGAGCGAGAAGTTTCGCTTAAGTCTGGTAATGCGGTATTAAATGCTTTTGTTAGCCAAGGTGTTGACGCAATTGCTTTTGACCCAGCAGAGCGTAATTTATGGGAACTGAAAGAACTCGGTGTGGAACGCGTATTCATTGCGCTACATGGTCGTGGTGGCGAAGATGGCACGATTCAGGGTGCTCTTGAGTTTATGGGGATCCCATATACAGGCAGCGGTGTATTAGGCAGCGCGCTTGCGATGGATAAAGTCCGCTGCAAGCACTTATTTCAGTCGGCAAAGCTCAGCACTGCACCTTACGCTGTCGTGAGCAAAGAAACGGGATTTGATGCTAAGGCACTCATAGCACAATTTGGTAAAGTTATGGTCAAGCCGAGCCACGAAGGCTCTAGTATTGGTATGGCACAAGCCGATAGCGAAGAAAGCCTCACTGGAGCACTAAATAACGCCTTCAAATTTGACGACCAAGTTTTAGTAGAGCAATGGATCACAGGTCGGGAATTTACGGTGTCTATGCTAGGTAAAAATGCGCTCCCCGTTATTGAAATGCGTACCCCACGTGGGTTTTACGATTACGAAGCTAAGTACCAAGTTAATAGCACTCAATACTATTGCCCTGCAGAGATTAGCGCAGCGCATACTGAACAATTACAGGTGATGGCAAAACACGCGTTTGAATTGGTTGGCGCGACGGGGTGGGGGCGAGTTGACGCAATGCAAGATGAGCAGGGGCATTTCTATTTATTGGAAGTCAATACCGTTCCCGGCATGACAGAAAAGTCTCTCGTGCCTATGGCTGCAAAAGCAACGGGTGTAAGTTTTGAGCAATTAGTTGTTCGCATTTTGGAGCAAACCCTTTAAGATGCGAGCATTTTTGGTGAAGGCAAAGCTTATCAGTTCCAAAGTGAACTGGCCCCTATTCTGGGGACTGGGCTTTTTCTTTGCTGTTATTTTTACATTGATACGAGGTACATACTGGGTAAGCGATTGGTTAGTCGTGCATCATGATGCACAGATAAAAACGCTAAAAGTACTTGGTAAGCCTTATTTTACCAATGAAGATGACATTGTAACGGCGATAAAAACGACCGACTTAACGAGTTTCTTTAAATTGGATGTAAAAGCGGTGCATGAGGCCGTAAAGTCGCTTCCATGGATTGCCACGGTATCGGTTAGAAAACAATGGCCGGATACACTGCAAGTATATGTGGTGGAGCATAAACCCGTTGCACATTGGAATAGCGACTTATTACTCAATAGTGATGGTGAAGTATTTCAAGCGATAAGCAACAAATTACCAGAAGGGCTACCGGAGTTATATGGCCCTGAAGGCAGTGCTGAGGAAGCTTGGCACACATTTAAGCAGTTTAAAGCTTTACTAGCCGTGAACCAGTTTACGTTGGAGAGTCTCGCGCTTTCTGAACGTTTTGCTTGGCAATTATGGCTAGATAACGGCATCCGCTTGAATTTGGGACGAGAAGATAAAGCCAAACGAGTACAACGTTTTATAGATGTATATCCTCGCATGGAGCGCCCTGAAGGCAAAGTAATAGACGTGATTGATTTAAGATACGACACGGGACTGGCAGTGAGTTGGAAAGAACCCATTGAGCAGAAAGAACAACAAAATAACAAGAGTGAAGCATGACGAAGTCGGCAGAAAGAAACTTAGTGATTGGATTGGATGTGGGCACATCAAAGGTCGTCGCCACGGTTGGGGAAATCACTGTGGACAATCAACTTAGTATTGTCGGTGTTGGGCGCCAAGATTCTCACGGAATGGACAAAGGCGGAGTGAATGACTTAGACCTTGTTTCTGAATCCATCAAACGTGCCGTAGATGAAGCTGAGCTAATGGCAGATTGTCGAATTAGCTCGGTATATTTGGGAATTTCTGGCAAACACATTCAATGTCAAAATGAAAGCGGTGTGGTCGCAATTAACAACGCGGAAGTGACGGATGATGATATTGCCAATGTTATCCATATTGCACGCTCTGTGCCTATGTCTGCTGAGCGCAAAATGCTGCATTCATTGCCACAGGAATATAGCATCGATATGCAAGAGGGAATTAAAAACCCACTAGGCATGAGCGGTGTTCGAATGGAGGCAAAAGCTCATATTATTACATGCTCGAATGATATGGCTAAAAACATCGAAAAGTGTGTTGAACGCTGCGGTCTACAAGTTGATCAGTTGACGTTTAATGCACTGGCGTCGTGCTACTCGGTACTGACGGAAGATGAAAAAGAACTGGGTGTTGCAGTATTAGATATCGGTGGTGGCACCATGGATATTGCAATTTATGTTAATGGTGCATTGCGTCATACCGCGGTTATTCCTGTTGCTGGAAATCAAGTGACGGGAGATATTGCAAAAATATTTAGAACACCTATTTCGCATGCCGAGTCTCTGAAAGTACAATATGCGTATGCCGCAAGCCAAATGGCCTCAAGTGAAGAAACCATAGAAGTACCAAGTGTGGGTGGGCGACCTGCACGGATAATGTCGCGTCATACATTATCTGAAGTAGTAGAGCCTAGATTCAGAGAGCTATTTGAATTAGCGCAAGACGAAATTCGTCGTTCTGGGTTTGAAGACCAAATTGCGGCTGGCCTTGTGCTCACCGGCGGTAGCGCCAAGATGCAAGGAGCACAAGAAGTAGCTGAAGATATATTCCAAATGCCAGTCAGAATAGGTAAACCGATTGGTATTAAAGGATTAACTGATTATGTGGATGACCCTGCATATGCAACAGCCGTTGGCCTATTACAATATGGTCGATCGCTGCAATCGATGAATGCACAGAAGTCGAAAGCAGATGTAGAGGGGAGTTGGTGGAACCGTGTTACAAAATGGTTCCAAGGCGAGTTTTAATACTCAAGTCGGAGAGTGAAGATGTTTGATATTATGGAACAGCACAGCGAAGAAGCTGTCATTAAAGTCATCGGTGTTGGTGGCGGTGGTGGTAACGCCGTAGAACACATGGTGAATCAAGAAATTGAAGGTGTTCGTTTTATTGTTGCGAATACTGATGCACAAGCGCTACGCCGTTCATCTGCGGATGTTACGGTACAGCTTGGTACACAAATTACTTCGGGCTTAGGTGCTGGCGCAAACCCTGAAGTGGGTAAAAGCGCAGCGGAAGAAGACCTTGAGACTATAAAAAGTAGTCTAGAAGGCGCCGATATGGTCTTTATTGCCGCAGGTATGGGTGGTGGTACAGGTACTGGTGCTGCACCTGTGGTTGCTCGCGCGGCAAAAGAATTAGGTATTTTGACTGTCGCTGTAGTTACGCGCCCATTTGACCTAGAGGGCAAAAAGCGTATGGCGGCAGCAGAGCAGGGGATTGCCGAGTTGTCAGAAATTGTAGATTCACTTATTACAATTCCGAACAACAAACTGCTTAAAGTTCTTGGTAAAGGGACTACACTGCTAGATGCGTTTGCTAAAGCGAATGATGTACTCTATGGCGCAGTTCAGGGGATCGCAGAGCTGATCACCCGTTCAGGTCTAATCAACGTTGACTTTGCAGATGTAAGAACGGTGATGTCAGCAATGGGGACAGCTATGATGGGAACTGCATCAGCAACAGGCCCAGACAGAGCGCAAGAAGCTGCTGAAGCTGCAATTTCTAGCCCGTTACTCGAAGATGTTGATTTAACTGGCGCAAAAGGTATCTTGGTAAATATTACTGCGGGTATGGATATCACTATCGAGGAGTTTGAGGTCGTCGGTAATCATGTCAAAGCACTGGCGTCAGAAAATGCGACAGTTGTGGTTGGTGCGGTAATTGACCCTGAAATGAGCGAAGAGCTAAGAGTTACCGTCGTTGCTACTGGTCTTGGTGGAGATCGTCGTCCTCAGTTTGGTATTGTAGACAATGGTTTCAAGCAAGCGTCAGGTTCGGATGCGGTAGGTGGAGCACAATCAAGCTCACAAACTAGCATGTATGTACCAAGTTTTACACAGCCACAAACGTCATCAGCTGAGCCTGAACAGCCAGCTGAAGCGCCAGCTCCTCAAGTGCAAGAGCAAAAAGCAGCACCGAAGCCGGCCACAAATGCGAGCAATGATAGTAAGGAAAAAGGCGACTACTTCGATATTCCTGCTTTCTTGCGTAAGCAGTCAGACTAAAGTTGGTATAAAAATTAAACAGAGATTGGCAGTTTGGCGGAACTATGTTATACTCCGCCGCCTATCTGAAATTTAAGTGGGCGAATATATGATTAAACAACGTACGATTGCACAAGTCGTAAAAGCCACAGGTGTAGGTTTACACAAAGGTGAAAAGGTCACGATCACTCTCCGACCAGCTGGTGTGAATACTGGTGTTGTATTTCGCCGCGTTGATCTAGACCCAGTTGTTGACTTTGAAACAACGCCAGAAGCTGTGGGCGACACGCAACTGTGTACGTGTTTAACGAATAAAGACGGTGTTCGCTTGTCTACTACTGAGCATTTAATTGCTGCGGTAGCTGCACTTGGGATTGATAATCTAATTGTTGAATTAGATAGCGCTGAAGTGCCGATTATGGATGGCAGTGCATTGCCATTTATCTACTTAATTCAGAAAGGCGGTATTGAAGAACAAAATGCTGCTAAGCGTTTTATTCGCATTAAAGAGAAGGTGCGTGTTGAAGACGGCGACAAATGGGCTGAAATAGAGCCTTACGACGGCTTTCATATCGACTTTGAAATTGACTTCAACCATCCTGCAATAAATGCGAGCCGCCAACGTATTGGTTTAGACATCACTGCACAAAGCTTCACTGAAGAGATCAGCCGAGCGCGTACTTTTGGTTTCATGCGAGACATTGAGTACATGCACGCTAATAATCTTGCATTAGGTGGCAGCATGGATAACGCAGTGGTGCTGGATCAGTTTAAAGTATTGAATCCTGATGGGCTTCGTTATGCGGACGAATTTGTAAAGCACAAAATTTTAGACTGTGTTGGCGACATGTTTATGGCGGGCCACAACATTCTAGGAAAAATTTCATGCTACAAATCAGGTCACGGCCTTAACAACATGTTACTGCGCGAGATTATGGCGACAGAATCAGCATGGGAGTGGGCAACCTTTGAAGAACCGGTCAGCATGCCTGCACCAGGTATGGAAGCTGGTATCAATACTGCAACTGCTTAAAAATCCTAATTGGTATTAATAAAAAAATGACGCTGAGGCGTCATTTTTTTTGCGCTGGGGTTGCGTGTTTGGCTAATTTTTCTAGCTTGGCCTTCAATGAAGGTGGTGCCGACTCTGCTAATGCCAGCAGTTGCTCGCCAGTTGCTTGGCTCATGTTACGGTTAGCTTTGTAAGCTGTGGATGGTGACTCAACAGTATTGTTTAGCCGCTGTTGTGCCTCAGGGTTTGTTGTGATTTTCACTAAAGCGCAGTCATGAACACCCGCCTTTCGAAAAGCGCTAAGTATATCCATTTTTAAAAAGTTGAGGCGTGTGGCTAGGGTCGCTGAAGCGGCCTCTATTGTGAGTGTGCCTTCTCGATAATGCGCGACTCGACACTTCTTACTCAAAATAGGTCCGAGCGTCTCGACTAAGCAAGTTTGTAATTGTGCGGCCTGCGCACTTTTTTGGCCATACTGATTGAGTTTATCAGACCACCCACCCATAACTTCATCCAATGGCTTTGGATTGTAGCGATTTTTAGCCAATGACTTGCTTCCCGTAGGTTGAAAAATAAAAAATAACCGCCATATCAACAAGTACAGGTACATGACGTATCGTATTTGTCGTTTCTCAGTCTCTTTGAATTATAACAGAGACTCGATATTGAGAAATCCATAAGTACTAATATTTGTGTGAATACAAATCTGGGATTTGAGAAATAAGCGAGTTAATACCAATTTTCTTAATTAAGAGGTCTATTTTGAGGCAATAAAATCTTGTCGATAACTAGGCAAAAAACTTGCTCTTTAGTTGTTCTAAATAAGAAATTTTTAACGCTGTTAGCGTCAGATTTGCTCCTTCAAATTGAGCAAGTATTAAGTCAAATTGGTATAACTTATTTCTTAAAAAAACTCATCTAGCGTATTTACCCTGAGGGTTTGATAAGGCGTGCCCTAACTTGCTGTTAAGGCAAAGCTTAATTTATCTCATTGTCTAGCGTCGAAAATGGCTGCTAGAAAGGTATTAATTATCTGAAGCCCAGGCTATTTACCTTCTTTCGTCATGTTATCTGTATGGATAAATTGAGCTTCTGTCAGTTTACACCCTAAATTGAACAAGTGTTGAGCAAGATAGTGTTAGCTATCATCAGCCGTGCGCTTGGTCAATTTGTGTGAAAAACTGGCTGTGCGAAAGGTACTTATTATCCGTTGCTCAGGTTATATGACCAGTCAAACCAAATCGATGAGGCGCTTTAGAGTGATGTGTCAATAAAACTTGATAACGTGCAATAGTAACCTTACGCCTAACAGTAAAGATTTCTTGCAATTAAGGCCGGTATTATTTGCTCAATAAGGTTTGCAGAAGCAAAGAGTCTGGTATGATAGGGCATAATTTTAATTCGGCAATGCACAAATGCTCACTCCTAAATTGGCAATCTAGCAACTTGAATTTAGGAACGCTTTTGTCGCCAGCAGGACAAGCGCGACCCAGTCTTAATAACACTGGCTTAGAAGTATGGGTCAGCCAATACACAGAGTGAATCGGTTCAAACATGTTAGCTAATATTTTTACCAAAATTTTTGGTAGTCGTAATGATCGCACCATCAAAAACTTAAGAAAAACAGTCGCCTTAATCAATGCCTTAGAAGAGCAGTATACCAAATTAAGCGATGACGAATTAAAAGCCAAAACCGCTGAATTCAAACAGCGTGTTGAGCAGGGATTAAGTTTAGATGACTTATTACCAGAGGCGTTCGCTACGGTGCGAGAAGCATCTAAGCGCGTATTTGGAATGCGTCATTTCGATGTGCAAATGATAGGTGGTATGGTGTTGCACCAAGGTCGCATTTCAGAAATGAGAACGGGTGAAGGTAAAACATTAACTGCGACGCTACCTGCATATTTGAATGCACTCTCTGGTAAAGGCGTACACGTGATCACGGTGAATGATTATCTAGCGAAACGTGATGCTGAAACCAACCGCCCACTATTTGAATTTTTAGGGTTGACTGTTGGCTGTAACGTACCAGGTATGATGCCGCAACAGAAAAAGCAGGCTTACGGCGCCGATATTACTTATGGGACAAACAACGAGTTTGGCTTTGACTACCTGCGCGATAACATGGCATTTAGCGTTGAAGAGCGTGTTCAACGTCCTCTGAACTATGCTGTTGTGGATGAGGTGGATTCAATCCTTATCGATGAAGCGCGTACACCTCTTATTATTTCAGGCCCAGCTGAAGATAGCTCAGAATTATATGCTGAAATCAATAAAATCGTTCCTGAACTTGTGCAGCAAGAAAAAGAAGATGAAGAAGGCGTTGAAGGTGATGGCGACTTCACTATTGATGAGAAAGGCAAACAAGTTCATTTAACTGAACGTGGTCAAGTTAAGGTCGAAGAGCTACTTACTGAGCGTAATCTAATTGAAGAAGGTGATTCGCTCTATTCTGCTGGCAACATTTCTTTGTTAAGTCATGTTTATGCTGCGCTTCGCGCTCACAAACTGTACCAAAAAGATGTTGATTACGTTGTTAAAGACAACGAAGTTATCATCGTTGATGAACATACAGGTCGTACGATGGAAGGGCGTCGTTGGTCTGAAGGTTTACATCAGGCTGTTGAAGCAAAAGAAGGCGTTCGAATTCAAAATGAAAACCAAACGTTGGCTTCAATCACTTTCCAGAACTATTTCCGCCTTTACAACAAGCTTGCAGGTATGACAGGTACGGCGGATACGGAAGCATTTGAGTTCCAATCAATTTATGGTCTAGATACTGTTGTTATCCCAACCAATAAACCTATGGTGCGAGATGACCGTGCAGATTTAGTCTACTTAACTCAAGAAGAGAAGTTTGAAGCTATTCTTGAAGATATTCGAGGCTGCCAAGAACGTGGCCAACCTGTACTCGTTGGTACAGTATCAATCGAAAGTTCTGAATACCTTTCTCACTTCTTACGTAAAGAAAAAATCGAACACAACGTACTGAACGCTAAATTCCATGCGCAAGAAGCTGATATCATTGCAGATGCAGGTTTGCCAGGAAAAGTGACTATCGCAACGAATATGGCGGGTCGTGGTACTGATATTGTGCTTGGTGGTAGCTGGCAGTCGGATGTTGAAAAACTTGAAAATCCGTCTGAAGAGCAAATTGCCCAAATTAAACAGGAATGGAAAACTCGCCATGATGCTGTACTCGCGTCAGGTGGTTTGCACATCATTGGTACAGAACGCCATGAATCTCGTCGTATTGATAACCAGTTACGTGGTCGTGCTGGTCGTCAAGGTGATGCAGGTTCAAGCCGCTTCTACTTATCAATGGATGATGCGTTAATGCGTATTTTTGCTGGTGAACGCATGACTAACATGATGCGCAAACTAGGCATGCAACGTGGTGAGGCTATTGAGCATCCATGGGTGAACCGCGCTATTGAAAATGCACAGCGTAAAGTTGAAGCACGCAACTTTGATATTCGTAAACAACTACTTGAATATGATGATGTGGCAAACGATCAACGTAAAGTAGTTTATGAGCAGCGTAATGAGCTACTCGAAGAAGGTAATATCTCTGAAACTATCACCGCTATTCGTGAAGACGTATTGAATGCGACTATCGATCAATACATTCCACCACAGAGCCTAGCTGAAATGTGGGATGTTCCAGCGTTGGAAGAGCGTTTGAAAAACGATTTCCATGTTGAGCTTCCGATTGCGAAATGGCTTGAAGAGGATACCAAGCTTTACGAAGAAGTACTTCGTGAGCGCATTATTGAAGAAGTAGATAACGCCTACAAGCAAAAAGAGCAGATGGTGGGTGAGGATGTACTACGTCATTTCGAAAAAGCAGTGATGTTACAGAGTCTAGATCAGCACTGGAAAGATCACTTAGCGGCGATGGATCATCTGCGCCAAGGTATCCACTTACGTGGCTATGCGCAGAAAAATCCAAAGCAGGAATATAAGCGTGAATCGTTTGAGCTGTTCTCACAAATGCTTGAGAATTTGAAGATTGACGTTGTAGGTGTTCTGAGCAAAGTACAGGTTCGTGCAGAGGAAGATGTTGAGAAAGTTGAAGAGCAACATCGTAAGAGTGAGCAAGCACCACGCGAATATCAACACGAAGAAGTTGAGCGCGTAGGTGGTGAAGCACCACAGGGCGCTGTAGTGAGCGACCGCACTGAACCAAAAGTGGGCCGTAATGAGCCATGTCCTTGTCAGTCTGGCAAGAAATATAAGCAGTGTTGTGGCAAGCTAAAATAATTGAATAATCATTATTTAACTTTAAAAAAGCGACGAACAGTCGCTTTTTTTATGAGGAAAATCATGGAAAAAAAACGAGTAGAAGTTGCTGTTGGGGTAATTGAAAAAAACCAAAAAATCTTTGTTTGCTTGCGCAGCAAAGATCAACACCAAGGTGGGCTGTGGGAATTTCCTGGCGGTAAAGTTGAAGCTGAAGAAGACGTATTCTCTGCCTTAAAACGTGAGTTAAAAGAGGAAATCGGGATTGATATACACAGCTCTACTGAGTTGATGAGGGTAGAGCACGATTATCCTGATAAAGCGGTGTGCTTACATATTCATATAGTTACTGAGTTCGCAGGAGAAGCACATGGCGCTGAGGGGCAACCATCACAATGGGTAGCGATTTCGAACTTACACGAGTTAGACTTCCCAGCGGCAAATAAAGCCATTGTGGAACGGTTACAAGCGGCACAAAAAGAGTGACAAACTTTGTTACTAAATATCAAGCTTGAATGATAGTCATCCATATGGAGCATCAGTAGACTAGTGTATGGTCGTCATACGACGAAACTCTATCAGGGGAATTTACATGAAAAAATTATCATTGACCGCTGCAAGTGTTGCGCTTGCACTGGGGTTGATTGGTTGTAGCGAACAACCGCAAACACAACAACAAGTTGAGCAGCCTAAGACACAAGAAGTTATGCTAAGCTCGGGTATTGAACTTAGTAATATAGATAAATCAGTTCGTCCTCAAGACGACTTTTACTATCATGTGAATGGACATTGGCTCGAAAATACGATTATTCCAGCAGACAAATCCAACTATGGCTCATTCACGCAACTGTACGATGACTCCCAAAAGGCATTGCGCAAAGTACTCGAAGAAGCAGCCAATAATAGCACAGCAAAAGCGGGATCAGACGAGCAAAAGTTGGGTGCGTTTTATCAAAGTTATATGGATGAGGGTGCAAGAAATGAGCTGGGGCTAACGCCTATCAAGCCTTATCTTAGTGAGATCCAAGCGCTGAAAAGTAAGTCAGAACTGCCAACTATCTTTGCTAAAATGCGTTTAACTGGCGCACATACTCCTTTTGGTTGGTACGTAAATAATGATGCCAAAAACTCAAGTGAAAATGCCCTATACATGTTCCAGTCGGGTTTAGGCTTGCCAGATCGTGACTACTACCTAAAAGATGATGAAAAATTCACTAAGATCCGTGAGCAATATCAGCTATATATAGAGCAGCTCATGGCCAAAACTGGGCATAAAAACCCAGCGCTAGCCGCGTTAAATATTCTAGAGCTAGAGAAGCAAATTGCTGAAGCACAGTGGACGCGTGTAGAAAGTCGGGATGCAACCAAAACCTATAATAAATTAACCGTTGAAGCTTTTAACAAATCAATGCCAGATTTTGATGCCGCAGCATTTTTACGTGCATTAGGGATCAAAACGGACTCATTGATCGTCAGTCAACCGAGCTTTTTTGAGTCATTATCTAAAATAATTGCAAGTACCGATTTAGAGGTGTGGCAAGACTATTTTGCTTTCCACTTTACCAATGACTACGCAGAGCTATTAAGCAAAGATGTGGTTGATCTTAAGTTTGGTTTCTTTGGTAAGACGTTACGTGGCGTTGAAGCACAAGCACCAACATGGAAAAAAGCCGTTGATGCGAGTAACTCAGTACTTGGTGAAATGCTTGGGAAGATTTACGTTAAGTCTTACTTCCCACCTGAAGCTAAAGCACGAATGGAAGAGTTGGTAGCCAACCTGATCAAAGGTTTTGACCAAGCTATTGACGGCCTTGAGTGGATGAGTTCAGAAACCAAAGTCGCAGCAAAAGAGAAGCTCAATAAGTTTACCCCTAAGATTGGTTACCCAGACAAATGGAAAGACTACTCGGCACTAGACATTAGCCCTGATGACTTAGTAGGAAACTATGTTCGTTATAGTGAGTTTGCTAATCAGGAGATGATTGACAAGTTAGGCAAGCCTGTTGATCGTGGTGAATGGTTTATGACGCCACAAACGGTCAATGCTTACTATAACCCGGTAAACAACGAAATCGTATTCCCTGCGGCCATTTTACAACCGCCATTTTTTAATCTAGAAGCTGATGATGCTGTAAATTACGGCGCAATTGGTGCGGTTATCGGCCATGAGTTAGGTCATGGCTTTGATGACCAAGGCGCTAAATATGATGGCGATGGTAACCTTAGAAACTGGTGGAGTG
This sequence comes from Pseudoalteromonas sp. PS5, assembly GCF_004103255.1. Lineage (NCBI taxonomy): Bacteria > Pseudomonadati > Pseudomonadota > Gammaproteobacteria > Alteromonadales > Pseudoalteromonadaceae > Pseudoalteromonas > Pseudoalteromonas sp. PS5. Next base: position 32,896 of record NZ_RCSQ01000068.1, on the reverse strand, counting down.
AGTCTGACTTAGCTCAGTTTGAAACGCGTAGTCAAAAATTAGTTGAGCAATTCAATAGCTTTAAACCATTTGAGGATGCAGCGGTAAATGGCCAGCTGACGCTTGGTGAAAATATTGGTGATTTAGGTGGATTAACGGTAGCTTACAAAGCCTATCAGATTTCTTTAGCTGGCAACAAAGCGCCTGTTATTGATGGCTATACGGGTGAACAGCGGTTCTTTATGGGATGGTCACAGATCTGGCGCCGTAAATACCGTGATGAAGAGCTGCGTAATCGTCTAATGACAGATCCGCATTCGCCAAGTCACTACCGAGTCATTGGTGTATTACCAAATATGCCTGAATTTTATCAGGCGTTTGATGTGAAAGAAGGTGATAAGATGTACCTGAAGCCAGAAGACAGAGTAAAAATCTGGTAATTTCGCCCACGTCTATTATTGCGGGTTTACTCAGTGCAAAGAGTAAACCCGCTCTTCTCATTACGCTTTAACTTTCCAAATAACCTCAGTAGAACAACACCCTACCTACAAAAATAAGATTGCTTTTGTGACAAAAGCGAGTAGCTTACATTTGCTTAGCATAAAGAGATTAAAAAATAATGATAGCGCTGTCATTTTAACTTTTATATGATGTTTGGGAACAATAAGTGATTAAATGCTGTTCATATTGAATTGGACATGAAGACTGGGAGCAAAAGATGAAAATAAAAACGACTTTGCTTGGGGCGATGATTGCTGGGTGCGCGTTCTATACACAAGCATCATTGACTCAACAGCAACTCACGCAGTTTGCAACTGACACACATTTTGAATTTGCCGTAGAAAATAATTTCAGCAACGGAGCTGAGGGGTTCAGTGGCTCTATTACATTGACTAATAATTCAAAAGTGGATCTACCTAAAGGGCAAAGTGACTGGCAAATTTATATCCACTCTGTACGTCATATTGCAACCGAGTCTTCAAACGGATTACGATTTGAACATATTAATGGCGATCTTCACCGTATAACACCGACAGCATCATTTGCAGGATTAAAATCAGGCGAAAAACTACAGCTTTTATTCGATGGTAGTGCATGGGTTGCTGCATACAGTGATTTTATGCCGCGTGCTTTTATGGTGTCTGGTAGTAATAAACCAGTGATATTTGCTAACACAGATACTGAAGACATGACCCAGTTTGTTGCGCCATTTGAACGTGAAAACCAGCTTAAAAGATACAACACACCAACCGACTACACCAAAATAGCCACCGCTGAATTACGCTTTGAACGTAATCAGAGTAATGTTGACGTAGCAAAAGCTGATGCGCTTAAACGTATCATTCCCAAACCAGAATTTATTGATTTTAATCGCGGTGAGATTACCTTAAATAGCGATTGGCAAATCCGTTATGCTGGACGGCTAAAGTCTGAGGTTGAAGTCTTTCAAGAGGACTTGTCGGAATACGGCCTCAACCTAAAGGCTGAGCCAAATCATATCTCTGAAGGCAACTTACCAACTATTCGCCTGAAAGTTGCTAAAAGCTTAGGTCGAGACTATGACTACAAGAAAGCCGGCTCATACACCCTAGAAATAGACGACGATGTCATAGAAATTGTCGGAATTGATAACGCGGGTGTGTTTTATGGTATCCAAAGCTTGCTCGCGCTCTTTCCTGCTGGAAGCAAAAATGAAGTGACTTTGTCTCATGTGGAGATTAAAGACTCTCCTCGCTTCGACTGGCGCGGTATGCACTATGATAATGCTCGTAACTATCACGGTAAAGAGGCGCTATTTAAGTTAGTTGAGCAAATGGCACGCTATAAGCTGAACAAGTTCCACTGGCACTTTTCTGATGATGAAGGGTGGCGCTTAGAAATTCCAGATCTTCCTGAGCTGACTCAAGTTGGAGCGTATCGCTGTTTTGATCTAGAAGAGCGTGAGTGCTTACTAACGCAGTTGGGCACTGGTCCTTTTAAATCTGGAACGGGTAATGGTTACCTTTCTCGTGAAGATTTTGTAGAGTTACTTAAATTTGCCAAAGCACGTCATATTGAGATCATCCCGGAAATAGAAAGCCCAGGACATGCTCGGGCAGCTATTAAGTCTATGGAAGCACGCTACCATAAGTTAATGGCCGCAGGTAAACGTGATGAAGCAAAAGCTTATTTACTGACAGATATTGATGATAAATCTGAATATTTAACGGTACAGCTTTATAAAGACAACTCGATTAATGTGTGTTTAGACTCAAGCTACGCTTTTATGGAGAAAGTTGTATATGAGCTCCAAGATATGTACCGTGAAGCTGGAACTATCTTAAATACGGTGCACTTTGGTGGGGATGAAGTCGGTAAGGGGTCTTGGACACAGTCACCAGCTTGTGATGCGTTATTTGCAAAAGCAGATAATGGTGTTGCCGGGCCTAACGATCTTAAACCTTACTTCACTCAGCGAGTTGCAACATTACTTGCTAAAAGAGGGATAACACCGGGCGCATGGGAAGATGGCCTAATGTATAATACCACGACAACTTTCAAGCGTGATGAATTTCCGAATCCACAGTTTTTAGTAAATACATGGGATAATATTTGGGAGTGGGGGGTTGCAGATCGCGCTCATCGCTTTGCCAACAATAACTATCAAGTTATTTTATCTCATGGCACTCATTTGTACTTTGACCATCCGTATGAAGCACACCCGCAAGAACGTGGTTATTATTGGGCGACTCGCTACACCGATACTAAAAAATCTTTCTCTTACATGCCGGATAATGTTTATGCAAATGCTGACTTTACCCGAAACAGAGAGCCGATTGAAAACTTAGAAGCATTGGTTGGTCGAGCGCTACCACCGTTGAAAAAGCCACAAAATATAATTGGGATGCAAGGACAGATATGGAGTGAAACAATCCGTACTGAAGAGCAAGTGTTGCGCTTAATCTTCCCGCGTATACTCTCAGTCGCCGAGCGTGCATGGCATAAAGCCGATTGGGAAGGGCACAAAATAGATAAAGCGGAGTTAGACAAAGACTTTTCATTATTTGCAGCCGCACTATCACTGAAAGAAATTGCTAAATTGCAAAATGATGGGGTTAATCCAAACCTACCTGTACCAGGTGCCAAAGTGGTACTTGGAAAGCTGAAAGCTAACAGTGCATTTCCTTTTCTTCCTATCGAGGTGAGTTTGGATAATGGCGAGTCTTGGCAACGATATACTGGACAGATGAGTATTACTGATGAAAGTAAAGTGCTGCTCAGAACACGAATGGGTGACAAAAATGTCAGTCGCGTTACGGGGTTAAATTAATTCACTTTGAACCACTGCGCGCTATTTAGGTTGGCGCGCTGCTACAAACTCAATAAAAATATTCAATTAGAACAATTGAGTGTAAAATTTTTAGCGAGTCTATATGGATGTAGACTCGTAACGTTTGTAGCGCAGTGGGGAAATGTATAATGTGCTTTTAACAGCTTTAACGCACAGTTAAAGAAGCACAAAGGGTCAAGCGCAGCCTTCTACATACAAAAAGCTGGATGTAGCTGAGCGCCTTGCTCAAAATCTATCTGGAAATGAAACAGATTTTAACGTAAAGTTAAATGTCAGCGCTGTCATTTTTGTAAAAGAAAGACTGTAAAAGCAAAAATAAAAAGGCAAAAGCCAAACGAACAATAAACGATGAGTAATGTTTATGGAAGCTACCGTGTCGAATACAACAAAACGAAGTAATGCTATCCCAATGGCGATAGTCGCCGCCATGTTTTTTATTCTTGGCTTTGTGACTTGGCTCAACGGGTCTTTGATGCCATATTTGGAACAAGTGTTAAAACTTACTCCATTCCAATCTTCATTTATCCTTTTTTCTTTCTATATTGCGGTCACGTTTACTGCCGTGCCTTCAGCACTCGTTATCAGAAAGGTCGGCTATAAAAACGGTATGGCTATCGCCATTGCAATGATGATGTGTGCCGCGTTACTTTATATTCCAGCTGCAAAAACACAAATGTTTGCACTATTTTTATTTGCACAGTTCACCATGGGAATTGGGCAAACATTATTGCAAACTGCGGTAAACCCATATGTGGTTCGTATTGGCCCTGAAGAATCAGCTGCGGTGCGAGTGAGCATCATGGGTATTTTGAACAAAGGAGCAGGTGTGGTTGCACCATTGGTGTTTACAGCCTTAGTGTTAAGTAATTTTACGGATATGGCAGGTAAAGACTTAACTCAGGCCGACATCGACGCGATGGCGAATGGCTTAGTAGGCCCTTATCTTGGTTTAGCCGTTTTTATTGGCATATTTGCTTTAGGTATCAAGTTTGCGCCACTGCCAGAGCTTGAGAAGGAAGGTGAGGAAGAGCATGGTTCAGTAAGAGAAGCATTACAGCACCCGAACCTAAAACTTGGCGTCATTGCGCTGTTTTTATACGTTGCGGTTGAGGTAATTGCAGGAGACACGATTGGCTCGTTCGCACTAGCGCTTGGAGTTGAGAAGTATAGCGTCATGACTTCTTATACCATGGCATGTATGGTTGCAGGTTACATATTAGGTATTTTATTAATCCCAAGAGTGATCTCTCAAGAAAAGGCTCTAACCGCTTCTGCTATTCTTGGTGTATTACTGACACTGGCAATTTCATTTGGTAGCCCCGACTCGTTCATTATCTCAAACCTATTTGGTTTGTCAGCGTTACCTGATATTCTATTAATGGTTGCAATACTCGGCTTGGCTAATGCTATCATGTGGCCTGCAATTTGGCCTCTCGCATTATCTGGACTTGGCAAGCTAACCAGTGTAGGCTCAGGGTTATTGGTTATGGGAATTGCCGGTGGTGCATTTGGCCCTGTATTCTTAGGCTTAGCTAAAGGTACGTCAGGTACAGTAGAGTCGCAGCAAATAGCGCACCTTGTAATGCTGCCTTGTTACTTATTTATTATTTTCTATGCTGTGAAGGGCCATAAGCTCAGAAAGAAGGCGTAGCAAAATAACGTAAAGCATTTCTATGTATGTAGAAATAATCCCGTGTGTGATGCCACCTGAATAAGGTGGCATTTTTATTTCTATACCTATCTATCAGACCATGTGGTTATACCAATAGACTTACTACTTGCTTAATTTGAAGGAGTAAATCTGACGCTAACCGCGTTAAAAATTTCTTATTTAGAATAACTGAATAACCTGAGCTTTGGATAATTAATACCTTTCTAGCAGCCAGCTCTAGCGCTAACTGTGTTGAATTTACTTCCAATAGCCGGCTATTGGCACGTATATTCGCCTTGCCTACAGAGTGTAGGTACCTTAGAGAGAGCGGGACGCGGTAGCGGAGTTATCGACAAGATTCTGTCGCTTCAAAGTAGGCCACTTAATTAAGATAATTGGATATCTATGTTTTTTAAAGTGTGAAAGCAGTGTGGTCGGCAAGCTAAAGCCAATCGTTTTTTCAAATCAGCCAGATAATTTAGTCAACAGCAGCAAATGGCGTAAAAAACGGTTTGATTAGAATGAATTAAGCACTAATAAGGTAAGAATTACTATGATGTAAGAAAGAATGGGGCGACTGATGGGGCTCGAACCCACGACAACCGGAATCACAATCCAGGGCTCTACCAACTGAGCTACAGCCGCCACAAAAAGAATTGAACACCTCGTTTGGTGTGGCGCGCATAATACATAAGTTTTTAAAAAAAGCAAAGCGAAATATGCAAAAAAACGGAGAAAAAGATTTTTTTGCATAAAAATTCTGCATACAGCAAATATTCATATATCCTATGTATGATCCGGACGATCTAATAATATTTCTAATTGACCAGACTCACATGAGGCTTAGATAAGAAGTAATCTAACTCATTGCTCGCTGTGATGACTATCATCGATGGCTCCGTTTTTGCGTGGAGCTGACGCTGCTGTATTTATAGCGCTTCAGTGGGGGGGTAAAATTTGTTCTAGACAAGAAGGGGTTGACGCAGTTAGCGTCAAACCATCAGAGCAACAAGTATTCAGTCGATACAAACTACTACTGCGTAACACAAATAACAAGAGGAATGGGGATGGAAGCTATCTGGAATTGGGTTAACGAAAACTCAGACTTAATCTTGCACTACGCACTTCAAGGTGTGATTGCGCTAATTATCTTTTTTATTGGTTTGAAGCTTGCCAAACTCAGTGCGAAGCTCACAATCAAAGCATTTAGTAAACGCAATGTCGACAAAGCGGTTGGCTCTTTTGTTGCTAACATAGCATATGCAATAGTATTTGCTGCAACACTTCTGATGGCGCTGTCTCAAGTCGGCATAGAAACCACTTCATTTATCGCAATTTTGGGTGCCGCAGGTCTTGCTGTGGGCCTTGCACTACAAGGCTCTTTATCTAATTTTGCATCAGGCGTGTTGATCATCATGCTACGCCCTTTCAAGTCTGGTGACTATATTGAAGCAGGCGGTAAGGCCGGTAGTGTACAAAAGATAGAGATCTTTTCGACAGAGTTACGTACACCAGATAACAAAGTAATTGTGATGCCAAACTCGTCGATTATGTCTGGTGCCATTGTTAACTACTCGCGTGAAAAAACGCGTCGCATTGATTTGGTGATAGGGGTTGGTTACGATGCCGACCTTAGAGAAGCAAAAGCAGTATTAAAATCCGTACTCGACAACGAACCAAGGATCCTAAAAGAGCCGGCGTACACTGTTGCAGTTCTAGAACTGGCAGATTCAAGCGTTAACTTTGTGGTGAGACCTTGGGTTGAAACGCAAGAGTACTGGCCAACTTATTCCACCCTAGTAGAAAATATAAAAATTGCACTAGACGACGCGAATATCACGATTCCATTCCCGCAAATGGATGTTCACCTACACAAAGATCAGTAAAAAGGTTAGTTTGAAATGAAAGTAAAGGTTTTAACCTGTTGTATTCTTATGGCTGTTAGCATAACAGCAGCGGCAGAAGGAAAAGCGAAAAAGCCAAAGAAAGTTTGGGATGTAACAAGTGAGGTAGGTGCGATCATAACCAGTGGTAATACTGAAACAACCACACTAAAAGGTGGCATAAAAGCAAAGCATAACCTCACAAATTGGCATAATGAATACAAGCTGGATGGCTTCTATAAAGAAGACACACGCGAAAATGATGCCGGTGAAGATATCACATCACGTACTAACGAAAAGTATTCGGCTTCGGTACAAGGTAACTACAAGTTAAATGAAGATCACAGTCATTTATTTGTATTTGGCTCTTACGTATCTGACTACTTTGGCGCGTATCGCAGTGAAGCTGTGGCTTCTGTGGGTTATGGCCAGCGTTTATTTGAAAATGATGATATGTACTTAAATGCTGAAATTGGTCCTGGTGTTAAGCGTTTTGAGCACCAAGATGATAGTAAAGAGCTAGGCGATAATGGCGAGCTATTAGCTGGTACATCTGAGAGTGAGTTTATCGGTGTTGGTAAACTAGACTATCAATGGCAAATTTCTGACAACGCGCGTTTTACTCAGCTGATCGCGATAGAATACGGTGACACAAACACCAAAACAACGTCAGAGACCGCACTATTAACTAAAATCAACGGCTCGCTGCAGATGAAAGTGGCTTATAACATTATTCATAACTCTGACGTAGCAGACGAAAAAGAAAATACAGACACTGAAACCTCACTTACGTTGGTTTACAGTTTCTAACAAGTATCTTGCCAAAGGGTACCTCAGTGCCCTTTTAATTCTTTTAAACTTCGGTAGAATGCTCAAAGTTTAACAAAAATCCATAATGGAAGAGATTTCAGTGAAGTTCTTCAGAATATTATTTCTCTCAGTATTTATACTTATCTCGCATCAAACCGTTGCGATTACACCGAGTAAACAGCAAATTGAGCAGTTTAAAAAGCTTCCAAAAGCGCAGCAGGAAGCGCTTGCGAAACGTTACGGTATAGATTTGAACACCTTAGACGGGAATACTAAAGGTGATAAAAAAGATGAGGAGAAAGATTCCTCAATTCGACCTCGTGATCAAAAAAATTTGCTGGAGGAAGAGACAGAGGAAGACAAGTACAAGCCAAAATTAGAAGAGTTAAAACCTTTTGGTTATGAGCTTTTTGCAGGAGAGCCAACGACCTTCATACCATCAGAATTGGCAGCGATACCTGACACTTATTTGTTAGGTATAGGTGATATGGTGAAGATCAATCTGTATGGTAAAACCAATGAAGAGCATGAAGTCCAAATTGACAGAGAAGGTCGCCTCGCTATCCCAAATTTAAGTCCTATCCATGTGATTGGACTGTCATTCAAAGAGCTAAAAGCACTGATCTCAAAAAAAATCGCAGAAGAAATGATTGGAGTACAAGCCTTTGTTTCTATGGGTGAGCTAAACCCTATGCGTATCATGGTTGTTGGTGAAGCATACAAACCAGGTAGCTATACGGTATCTCCTCTTGCCACTGTGACGCATGCGTTGTTTGTGTCTGGTGGGGTGAGTGATAATGGCTCATTAAGAAAAATTCAAGTAAAAAGAGCTGGCGAGCTTGTTACTACTTTTGACCTATATGACTTATTATTGTTTGGCGACAGCTCAGATGATGTTGTACTAAAACCTGGTGATGTTGTATTTATTCCACCGGCTGCGAAAAAGATCAAAGTTAAAGGTGAAGTAAATCGCCAAGCTATTTTTGAGCTTAAAGATTCCGACTCACTTGACAGTGTCTTAGCAATGTCTGGCGGTTTTAAAGCGAATGCAAATAAATCAAAAGTGGTAGTTTCACGGTACAACGGTGATGGTAAACGCATTACGCTTAACTATAATTTTACTCAGAATACCAGTTACAAGCCGCAAAATGGTGATGAGATTTCCGTAAATGCGGCTTCCACACGGTTTCAAAATACCGTCACTGTAGTGGGTGCTGTAACGAGTCCAGGACACTATGAGTGGCACCAAGGTAAGACATTAAAAGACGTATTTAGCGCACCACGTGAAGACTTACTATCGATAGCAGACTTTGGTTATTCACTTATCATCCGTGAAGTAAACTTCAAAGGTGACATCGACATCTTACAGTTTTCATTACAAGATATTTTTGATGGTAAATCCGGTGACATTGCACTGTCTTCCAACGACACGATTGTTGTTTTTAGCCGTTATCAATTGAAAGAAGAAGAAGAGCAGCTATTAGACGATTTAGCTTACAATAAAGAGCAATTGAAGCTGCGTGAAAATGTCAAACTGTGGGAGCAATTTGAGCGTGACGAGTTCTTAAAGTACATTGGATTGAAAGACGATGAGCTTTTTGAATTAGAAGAGGAAGAAGTCAAACTCATCACCAGCATAGGGGCTCTTTTCGAAGAGCCGGAAGAAATTGAAGAAGATGACTATGCAGTATTTAGCCGTCAAAAACTTCTTGCGCCTATAGTTGCTAAGTTACAAAGGCAAGCAACGCCAACTGAGCCTGCAAAGTTATTTGCTGTTAATGGGCAAGTTAAATTCCCAGGCGTTTATCCTCTAGCTAAGCAAGCGAACTTCCAAAAAGCAGTACAGGCAGCCGGTGGCTTTCTTGAGGCAGCATACCTTGAGCAAGTTGAGTTGACCCGCGTTATATATAATGATGGTAAACAAGTTGAGCATATTCAATTTAACGGCTTAGATGAACTAACAAGCCCCACGCACGCACTAACGAGTAAAGATACAGTCAATATCTTCCCGAGACCAAATTGGCAGGATAGATTGCAAGTAAAAGTTGTGGGTGAGGTCAGGTTTCCTGGTATTTATACCATCAAGCGCGGAGAGACGCTGGAAAGCCTACTTACCAGAGTTGGAGGACTTAGTGAGTTTGCCCATAAGGATGCGGCAATTTTCACTCGTGAATCAATTAAGCGTAAAGAAACCTCGCAAATTCAACGCCTAACGCAAGAGCTTAGACGCGATATCATTACGAATACCTTCCAAAAAAGTGCGACAGCAAATACTTCGATGCCTTATGAAGATATGGATAAAATTTTACGTGATTTATCTAAGGTTGAAGCATTGGGGCGTCTTGTTATTGATTTAGATAAACGCGCGACAAAAACGATTCAACTAGAAGATGGCGATGCGCTGTATATTCCAGCGATGCAAGATTCAGTGAGTGTTATCGGAGAGGTCAATCTTGCCGCGACACACTTATTCGATGCGGGTAAATCGGTTGACGACTACATTAAAGCCAGCGGTGGTCTAAAACAGAAGGCTGACGATGAGCGCATTTACATTATAAAAGCTAATGGGTCGGTTGTTCTACCAGGTTCAGGTTCATGGTTTGCGGTGAGCAATTACGCAAACCAACTAGCTCCAGGTGATACCATCGTCGTGCCACTAGACGCGCAGCATATGGATCAACTGACTCTCTGGAGTACTGCGACTCAAATATTGTCACAAATTGGTCTTGCAGCGGCATCGCTGGCAACATTGAATAAAGACTAATACGTCATAAAAATCTAACACAAAAAGGGTACGGGAAACTTGGGTTTCCCGTATTTACGTTTTATGCAGAAACTAAAAAAGCACATCATCAATGTAATTGAACTTACCCGAGGAGCTGTGCAGCCTTTTTTTGTTGCTTTGCCGACGTTAAGTCGACTTTACTATTTACTGTTTGACCGCGCATTTGGCTACGAGCAGCAGGCGATACTAAAAGCAAAGATCCAATATCAAAAGCATCAAGGGATCCAAAAAAGCGCCAGTGCATTACTCAGGCGTAACATTCATAGGCTGGAAAAGGGGTTGATTATGCGGCCTCGAAAACCAGTATTTGCTCTGGACTATATTGCCGAAACTGTGTCTGTGTATCAGCGGGCTACACAAGTTGATAATCTAGAACAGACGGATCTAAAGTGGGCTCATTCGGTGCTCAAACAGTACTTTGATGTTTGTGATACCAGTCACCCTATTGTTAAAAGTAGTTATCTTACTTTTCTGACTATTGAGTTTGAAGGTGATTGTAGCGCCACACCTTATTCAAGTAGTCAGCGAGTAAAGCATGATGTTTCTTACGAGCAGCTCAAAGCGCTTGCTACATCAAGGCGCTCCGTTAGGTGGTTTGAGCAAAAAACCGTAGATAGATCACTGCTAATTGATGCTTTGACTATCGCAACCCAAGCACCCAGTGCATGTAATCGTCAAGCTTATGAATTTATGTGGATTGATGATGAGCAGATAAAGCAAAAAGCAGCCACTTTACCAGGTGGCACAGCTGGCTTCGCAACTCAAATCCCTTGCTTATTAGCGGTAGTGGGGGATTTATCAGCGTACCCTTTTGAACGAGATCGTCATGTAATTTATATCGATGCGTCGTTGGCCAGTATGCAGTTTATGCTAGCATGCGAAACGCTCGGATTATCGACGTGTGCGTTAAATTGGCCTGAATTACATAAATTAGACGAGCGAGCTGCGCGCTTACTTAATTTACCCCAGCATAAGCGTATTGTAATGTTTATTGCCGTCGGATACGCCTTAGCTGATGGTGGCATTCCATTTTCTAACAAAAAATCAGCAGAAGTGCTACTAACACGTGTGGAACCAAAAGAGTGATTAATATAGAAGTAAAAGGGGTTCAGTTTTCCAATAAAGGTGCTGAACTAATGCTGTTGTCTGTGTTAGAGCAGCTAGATAAAGAAATAGGTGAGTACAATCTAGTATTGTCTCCAGGTCCAAACCTTCCCTACAAACAAAGAGCTAGATTAGGGGCGTTGCAAAAGCTTAGTTTTCGGAGGGGACCCTTCGACTTAACGGGGTTATTCGGCAAATTACCGCAATTTGCTAAACGCCTACTTAAACGTTATGGCATTGTAACAGAGGCAGATGTCGATATTATTTTGAACGCCAGTGGTTTTTCGTATGGCGATCAATGGCCATTAAATGATTTGAAAAATGCAGCAAAGGAAGCTGTACGATTCAAACAAGTAGGTAAGCCTTATATTGTGTTACCGCAAGCACTTGGTCCGTTTAACAAAGTAGAGCATGCAAAAGCGGCTCGAAAATTGATAAACTCAGCGACAAAAGTATATGCCAGAGATAAAGCATCCTATCAGGCATGTGCCGCGCTTAATGAAGTTGGCACGTTACATCAAAGCCCTGATTTTACGGCGCTAATAGAACCAAGTATTATTGAACCATTTACGACAAAGACGGTCTGTTTTATTCCAAATAATAAAGTGATTTCTAAATATCACCATGAAACAGCACAAACTGGCAGCGAAGCATATATTGCATTTTGGCGTTATCAAGCCGAGTTTTTTAAACAGCATGAATTCGATATTTTGCTCCTAAACCATGAAGGTGCTGAAGATAAGCATTTGTGTGAACAGATAGCTGAAGTTATAGGGGAAAGTGTTGAAATCGCCGATGGTTTGGGTGCAGTTGAAATCAAAGCGCTGTTAGGGCGCTGCCAGGCTGTGGTTAGTAGTCGCTTTCATGGTTGTGTCAGTGCGCTATCACAAGGTGTTCCTTGCTTGGCTACCAGTTGGAGCCATAAATACGAAATGCTCTTTGAAGAGTATGGCTTAGCAGATAATATTTTGGATTACCTAGCGAAGCCTGAGCAAGTAAATAAGCAGCTAACGCAATTTATCAATAACCTAGATAGCCAGAAACAAGCCGGTTACGGGCATGCGACGAAGGTAAAACAAGAAAATCGAGCAATGTGGCAAGCCGTAATTGCTGAAATTAATGGGTGTCAGCCAAAATAAGCTGATAAAATAGACCGCGTATAGAAACAAGTTGGGTGCCAAATACTTTATTGGGGCTCAACCAATAAATGCAGATGTAGCTCATCAACGATAGAGGAACTAAAGATGAAAAAAGCAAGAGGTTTTAGCTTAATAGAACTGTTGATCGTATTGATCATTCTAGGGTTATTGGGTTCCTTAGTTGCACCTAAGTTATTCTCAAAAGTCGGTTCATCTAAAAAGAAAACGGCTGTAGCCCAGATGCAAATGTTTGAAACGGCGATCGATACGTATCGTTTGGATATGGGCACTGTACCATCTTCACTAGAAGAGTTAAGACGCAGCAATGCAGCTAATTGGGATGGTCCATATCTGCCAAAAGATATTCCACTAGACCCGTGGGGTAAACCGTATGTGTATACCGTGCCAGGCAGTGACAATCGCCCTTATGACATCCTGTCTTATGGCTTAGATGGTAAGCCCGGTGGTGAAGGCGAAAGTGAGGATGTAGTACATAAATGATGGATATTAAATCGCTACTGAGTGAGTCATTCAAAGTATCAAACTCGGACATTGATAAAGCTGCAACTTATCAACAAAGATATGGTGGACGTTTAGAGAATATCCTCATCAATATGGGGTGTTTAACGGAAGATGATTTACCTCCCTTATATCAAGTTCTGCTTGGTTATAAGACATTTGAGCCTGCACATTACCCCAACTGGCAGCCAAGTGACTCGGTAGCGTTTGAGTGTTACGAAAAGTTAAAAGAGCTTAACTGTGTCTTGTTATCTGCGGATAACGACAGTTGGGTCATTGCTTGTAAAGACCCTCTTGATACAGAGCTGTCGCAGTATTTGATGCGTCAAAATGTAGCGATTACTGTATTAGTTGCAACTGAGGCGCAATTACAAAGCTTCTTCTATGAAATTCAGAGTCAAACAGAAGCAAACTTCAGTGAAGATGAGCTCACCGGAGCTGAAGAAGCAAGACTGCGGGAACTCGCTTCAGAAGCGCCGACTGTTAATCTGTTGAACTCATTGATTACTAAAGCGTTATCTCGTGGCGCATCGGACATGCACCTTGAGCCATATAAAGGGCGTTTTAGGGTGCGATATCGAGTTGATGGTGTACTGCATGAGGTTGACTCATTAGCACCGAAAATGCAGTTACCTATTACCACTCGTCTTAAGATCTTATCGGGCATGGATATCGCTGAAAAACGTCGTCCACAGGATGGCAAGATAGAGATGCGTATTGCCAATCAAGAATTAGATATTCGTGTATCAGCATTGCCGTTGAATGAAGGTGAAAGCATTGTTTTACGTTTTCTGAGAAAAGACTCTATTCGATATGATATGTCTGTGCTTGGTTTGTCAGAGGATACTCAAGGGCTAATCAATCAAGACTTGAAAAAGACCACGGGTGTGATCTTACTGACCGGTCCTACAGGCTCAGGTAAAACCACTACGTTGTATACCTTTCTTAATGAGCTAAACACCGAAGACGTAAAAATTATTACGTTAGAAGATCCGGTAGAATACCAGCTTGAAGGTATTAACCAAGTACAAGTAAACCCTGAGATAGGGTTTGATTTTGCCGCAGGTCTTCGCTCTATCGTCCGACAAGACCCTGATATCATCATGGTCGGTGAGATCCGAGATAAAGAAACGGCACAAATTGCGCTTCAGTCAGCGCTAACTGGTCACTTAGTATTTAGTACAGTACATACTAACGATGCCGCGGGTGCTTATACTCGACTACTTGACTTAGGTGTTGAAGAGTTCTTATTAAACGCAGCCCTGGTATCAGTGGTTGCTCAGCGTTTGGCGCGTCGACTCTGTGCGCATTGTGCACAGCCTGCTGAAAATGCAGATGAACTAATCAATAAGTACCCTCTACAAGAAATAGCTGATATGGCGGGTATAAAAACCTTAAACTTAAAACAGCCCAAAGGCTGTGAACACTGTAATAATTCAGGTTTTAAAGGACGTATTGCAGTGAATGAATACCTCCGTTGTGATGATGATATAAAAGCAATTCCTAAAAATGACCAATTTATCGGAAAAGCCAAAGCGCATAACAAAAAACTACAAAGAAGAGACTTGCTTGAAGATGGTCTCTTTAAGGTGATCACGGGTGTTACCACGATAGATGAAGTCTTAAGGGTTGCAGGCTAATGGAGTTTGAGTACAAGGCAATAGACAGCAATGGTTCCCGCCATCAAGGAACCATTGAAGCCAACGACCAAGCACAAGCTCAGCAACGCCTCAATGCAGAGGGGCTTAGTCCGATAGAAATAAAGGCAATTGCTAAGTCATCCTCTTTTTCTGGGTTATTTACGCAAAAAGTGACGCTCGATCAACTGGAGTTTTTCACCAGTGAACTCTCCTTGTTGCTCGAAAGTGGGGTAAGGGTAGACAAAGGGATTGATATTATTCGTCAATCTAATTCCGATCCAGCACTTGGGCGGCTGCTAAATCAAATTGCCAGCTCGATAAAAAAAGGGGAATCGCTCAGCCAAGCGTTTGGCAAACATGAAGCTCTGTTTGGACCGCTATATATTAGCCTGCTAAAAATTGGTGAAACCTCTGGTAATTTACCCGAAGTGTTGCAACGTTTAGCGGCTGATCTTAAATTTCAAAAAGATCTCAAATCACAAGTTAGTACCGCGCTTACTTATCCAAGTGTGATTTTCTTTGTCTGTTTGATGGCTGTGTATTTTGTGCTGACATTTATTGTACCGAAAATGTCAGGGATTTTTACCGACTTGAGTCAAGCGCCGTGGTACACCCAAATGATCATCGGGGTAAGCCAATTTTTTATTGATAACCAGTTGTTTATTATTGGTGGTGCAATTACGAGTTTAGTCTTAGGTGGCTACGCTCTACAACAGCCAGAGGCAAGAAATTGGCTATATGTACAAGCCAGTAAAATCCCTGGTATCGGCGCTATTATTACTACCTCTGAAAGGATTAGATTTGCCCAATCTATGTCAATGATGTTAGAAGCCGGTCTGCAACTAGACACTACACTTGCGCTAACAGCTGAAACATTAAAACACCCAGATTTTAAACGTGACGCAAAACAAGCGCTAAAACAACTAAAGTCAGGTAAACAGTTGGGGGGTGTACTGAGTAAAACACGGATATTTCCTGACTTCTTTCTATCCATCATCAAAGTGGGTGAAGAGACAGGGCAACTACCCAAAGTATTTAATGAAGTTGCAAATCGCTCACGTACAGACCTAGAGCAAGTGATCAGTAAATTTACCACAATGCTAGAGCCGCTCATGTTGCTATTTATGGGTGGCTTTGTTGGCGGTATTGTTATCACGATGCTGTTAAGTATGGTGTCTATTAATGATGTTCCACTCTAAATCCAGTCAAGGCTTTTCACTCATTGAGTTAATGATAGTCCTTGCCATTATGGGAGTGGCGATGAGCTTAACGGGTGGGCTTGTCATCCAAGCATTCGAGAAAAATAAAAGACAGGTTGAATTGGAGCGAGTAAAGCAAGCTTTTAAAGTATATGGCTACCGGTCATTTTACTCTGGCTATGACACCAAATTGGAGTTGGTAGGCAATACCGCGGTTATTTCATCAGAAGCAGATGAAGAGCCAGAAGTTATAGAGTTCGAGTCATTGACTTTTGTCGCGGAGCAATTTCATATTGGTCAAAAATTAACCATACAACCTGCAACATTTGGTGTATTTATCAATGAGCAGCCTAGATTTTATGACGTTCCTAGTGTGTTAGAACATGGTCAATAAGTCCTCTGGTTTTACTCTTATTGAAGTACTTATTGCGGCGGTGATTTTGTTTTCGTCAATCGCCATCGTTGCTGAGCTATTTTCAGCAAGCAACTTAAGCGCGGATAAAATAGTAGATTCAAACCGAACGCATCAAGCAATTTATAGCGGCATCCCTATGGTCAAAGAAGCACTACGCACTAAGGTTTATAAAGCAGCGAAGCCTGAATATGTAACAGGTGTAGTCGAGAGCTTTTCAATGCCAATAGTTTGGCGGGCCAACGTTGTTGAGCGGTTTGCTCCTCCAAGAGATATTGAAGATACATTTGAGCAACCGAAGCGTTATACATTGTACCAAGTTGAGATGAGTACAAATAATCAGCCTGATCGGGTTTTCTCATTTAATATGGTGGTATGGGAGTGATGCGTCAGCGAGGCTTTTCACTGATTGAGTTAATGATAGCAACTACGCTGTTGTCTTTAGTTATGTTCGCAGGTTACTACAGCTACAGTTTATATAATGGTGCATGGAACAAGCGTGTTGAGTATTTTTGGAAGTATGCAAAAGAAGACGTTGTTCAGGTAAAACTGGTAGAGCTATTTCAAGGGATGGCGCCTTATCTGATAAAAAAAGAACGTGGTAATGAAGCATTCATTGCATTTTCAGGCACGTCACAAACGATGACATTTATCTCTCAAGGGGGCTTTTTCGCGCATGGCTATGTCGTAGCCAAATTAGAAGTTGTGACTGCGCAGCAAAGCGGCAAAACAAGGCTACAATATAGCGAGGCCAAAATAGGCGCCCAACCTCTGCTACATTGGGAGGTAAAGCAGTTGGAGTTTACAGAGCCTTATATTATTTTTGATGACTTGGTATCTGCCAAGTTCAGCTACTACGGTTGGCAGGACTATGCGAGTGCATTTCGTAAAGATGGTGACGAGTTATTAATCACAGACACCAGTAAATATCAACACTGGTTCGATAATTATCTCGCCAAAGAGAAGCGGCTGAGTCCACTCAAAATTAGGTTGCAACTGCAAGCGACTCAAACATCAAGAGAGTCTGACATTATTTTGCCTTTGTACAGTGCACCAGAGCTTGTGGTTTCCAGTGGATCGGGAGCTAACTTTTAATGAGTAACAAGCAGCGTGGGATTGCACTAGTACAAGTGCTAATTATCTCTGGGGTGCTAATGTTGTTGGGTATTTTTATTCAGCAAACCTTGAGGCAGCAGGCACAAGTAGTTGCTATTGGCAATGATAAGGTAATGTTAAGACTAGCACTTGAAGATGCACAGGCGCAGGTTGTGACGGCACTCCTATCACACAACCGCTATCAAGAACCTAACGCGCAAAACATGGTTGTTAAAAGTTGGAACTTTTATGGCCAACCTTTCATAGTGGGTGATGTGACTGTCAAACTTCAAGATATATCAGGGTTACTGAATATCAATACTGGCAGCCGCATTATGCTGACTCGGTATTTTGAAAAGCACCTTGATGAGCCAAGCCTCACTGACCACTTAGTAGATAGTATCGCAGATTGGAAAGACGCAGATAATTTAAAACATCTCAATGGGGCTGAAAAAGCGGACTATAAAAATGGTATTACTCCTAGAAATGACTACTTGCAGAGCATTGACGAGCTAAAGACAATTATGGAGCACTTAAAGCTAGGCTTTAATCACGCTCAAAGCGTTCAGTCACTTAGTTTTGCAAGAATTTCAGGGTTTAATCCGCTCAATGCACCTGTTGATGTATTAGAAACATTGTTGCAGAATGATGATCAAATACAACAGGTGATACAAGCTCGCGACCAAGGTCAGCTAACAGGCCTTCGTTTTTATCAGATTACGGGAATAGACTACGACGAATACGTTACTTTTGGCACTTCGCAGCATATTAGGTTAGAATTGTCGGCTACAAAAAATGGGGTCAGAGTAACTAAAAAGCTGAGTCTAAAGGTCAATCCCAGAGCGCTAGAAAAGTCACTCACAATTTCTAATATAGTGTGGTATTAAACTTGGAAATTATTAATAAAATACAACAAGCTGCTTCAAGTTACTTAACTGGAAAACTCAGTTATTTTGATGGTACTCACTATGCAGTAAAGGCATCAGGGTTTAGCGAAACTAAGCAACCTGGTGCAATCTGTATTGTGGCGCGTAACCACTGCGTGGAGACCAAAAAAAGCTACAGCTCTATTAGTCGCAAAGAATTACAAGCCATTCTAACTCTAGAAAAGAAAAACGCAGCTCAGCCCACTTGTTATCGCGTAATAGAGAACGCGAAGCAAGACGCATTTGAAGTGCACAAAACGGTATTCTCAGTTTCGGCCGAAACATTAAAAAATGCGTGGTTACTGATACCGGAGAGCTTTTTGCTCGGAACGTTATATCCAAAACAACTACTAAGTGTAGAAACGCCAAGTGGTACACTTTATAGTTATATGTCAGGTTCATTACATTGCTTGTACCAAGCTGGTTTAATTCGCTCTATTGAGGCTTTTAAACACAGTGTTGGACTGCCTGATGATGTTAACGATCAAACGCTTACTTTATCTGATTATGCAAAAGCGATAGGGCAAATAGGAGTAAATAAATCATTACTTGAGCTACTTCGAGCCTCTGCCGTTTGCACCCAAGGCAAGGTGAATGCAAATAAGCTACACGCATTGTATATTGCTCCTTTAGTTACCCTTACTCTTTTACTTGGTGGCGCTGTTGGCATGCAGTTGTATCAGCTCAATAAAAATGAAGCAGTAGCTTTGGCTGCGAGCGATGAAATTAAAACGATTTTGGCAACCTCAAACAACATCACACAGATGAGTGCGGTGATAGCTGAAGTGAACGAGCAGATCCTAAGTAAACCTCTGGCCTATCACCATTGGCAGTTGTTAGCACTATTGGTAGAAGAGGAAGTTAAATTTAACTTCCTCCGCTATGAAAACAATGCAGTTGTTGTTGATGGCGAAGTAAAAAATTCAGGTAAAATGCTGGCAAAACTCAACCAGCATCCGCTAGTACAAAGTGCCCAATTTACTGGAGCGGTGAGTAAAAGTGGTGATACAGACAAGTTTAATCTAAACATCACTTTGAATTAAGCGAACGCTAAAATGAAAGAACTCATTAAGTATAAACATTATTTAATTTTTATCGTGGTGATTTTGGGAGCTACGTATATTACCGATCCGTTATGGTTGCTTTACCAAGAACAAAAAGAAACCTTGGCCTTATCAAAAAAACGCACAGAAAAAGCCCTGGCACTGGTTGCCAACCGCGATGAATTAGAGGCTAAGTTTAGCCAGTTGAATCAAGAAAGTTCTAAAGCTAATGCACTGCTTTTTAGCCAAGTTAGCGAGGGGGAGTACAAGCTTGCGGTACAAAATACGTTGGAAGAAATTTTGTCAAACGCTGGCTGTACACTCAATGTTGTAGACTGGGAAGAGGCTGCACAGGTATCAGCATATGTACAAAGTAAAAGCATAAAAGTAGATTTTAGCGGCAGTCCTTTATGTTTAGCAAAAACAGTGAGACTAATTGAGTCAAATACCCCAGCGCTACGCATAGAGCGATATGCGTATGGTGCAAGAGGGTGGTATGGAAAGTTTTCAGAGCGCTTAGAAGCAGAATTAACAGTAAAGTCATGGCGTAAGGTACAAGGCAAATGAATAAAGTGATAATCACACTGTGTTTAGCCGTGGTGCTATGGTTTGCCTCTCAGCAGTGGTTGACAGAAGCCGGTGACGGGCTTTCACATCAAACACCAGACACCACAACATCACTTCACGCTTTTTCTAGGCTTGAAGTTGGTGTGCTGGAACAAACATGGCAGCAAGCACTCGCTGCACAAAAAAAGCAACAAGAATTAGCAGCACAAGAACAGGCTAAGCCAACAGCGAAGCAAAATAAAAATTTAATTAGTATCGGAAACCACTCATTTGAGTTGATTGGGGTGTTTAAGCAACAAGCTGAAAGCTTTGTGCTACTGAAGCCAGAATCAGGCGCGTTAATCAAATCTGGTGTCAACCAAGTGGTGATCGATGAAATTAAAGTGACGAGTATTTCTGCAAACAGTGTAGTGCTTAGTAGTGCAGATCAAAGCAAAGAATTTAAACTTTTTAAGTGGCATAAAAATGAACAAGTTAATTAGAGTCGCCCCGATTGCGTCAGTGCTACTGGCACTATCTGGCTGTCAAAGTGTGGTTGCGCCAAATAGCCCAACATCTGCAAAGCAAGTCAATGTTCAGCGCTCATACTTAGAAGAAGAGGCCGCAGGCGCTACGTCGAAAACGCCTGTAAACACTGAAAATGCCACTCAAGAAGGCGGTTTTGAGTACTTGAATCGCTTGGCTGATCGCAAACAAAATCTAAAACTCGAAATTGATCTATCAGCCCAGTTTAATGGAACGGATAAATATCAAGTCTCAGTGGATGCGTTACCACTGAATGACTTTATTCATTATGTGCTTGGTGAGTTACTAGATGTTTCTTACCTGATAGAGCCGAGTGTAAAAGCAAAAACCACGCCGGTAACGCTAGAGCTAAAAACCGAAGTGGGCGCAAAGCGATTATTTCAACTTATTCAAGAGGTGTTAGCACAAAATAATATTGATATTGTGTTAAACGATGGGGTGTTCTACGTTTACCCGTTTGAAAAGTCAGGAAGTAAATCAGAAAGAGCCTTTGGCTTTGGTCGTACCGCTGCCTCTGTACCAAATGTGTCGAGTGATATTATCCAGCTGGTACCGATAAAATATGGAGTATCAACTGGGCTTAGGAATTCAGTTGCAGGTTTGGTTGATGCGCAAATTGCGATTGACCCCGCGCAAGGGATGATGACGGTGATTGGTAAGCGTGAACAGATTATACGTGCGCTAGAGCTACTTGCGCTCATCGACAGCCCAGCACTGAGTAACAAAGCGATTGCGCTGATGAGCTTTACCTACATTGACTCGCAAACCTTTATAGAGAAAGTCAGCGAAATTTTGGAAAATGAAGGGGTGCCCGTAAACAGTGGGGCAAGAAGCTCAGCCAGTATCCAATTTGTTCCGATAGAACATTTAGGTAAAGTGGTGGTGTTTGCTACCGCTGATGAAATTATTGACCGTGTTGAATATTGGGCTAAACAGCTTGATAAACCGGCCACAGGCTCTGAGCAAAGCTTTTACATCTATCACCCTAAATATGCACGGGCAAGTGATTTAGGGCAAAGCCTAGCACCTTTGCTCGGTGGTAATAATTTTGCAACAAACAGCGGTAATAATGCCCGCTCTGAAACACGTGCAAGTACCAGTGGTAATACCTCAAGCTCTGCTACACAAAGTAATCGAACACGTAGCAGTGCCGAGAGTGGTAGTTTTGCCGTAGAGAGCGATGGCATTAAAATGGTGGTTGACCAGCGCGCCAACGCATTGATTTTTTACTCTACAGGGCAATACTATCAGGAGCTTCAGCCAATTTTAAAGCAGCTGGACATCATGCCAAAACAGGTGATGATGGAAGTGGTTATTGCTGAGGTTAAGTTGACGGGCGGATTTTCTAAAGGGGTGCAATATGCCCTGAAAAGTGGCGACTCAACGACTACCACAGAGGAGTTTAAATTTAGCTCAAAAGATGGCTTTAACTACTCTATTGTAGGCATGCCTGGCAGCATTAAAGTTAACCTCAATCAGTCGAACGGTTTGGTTAACGTGCTATCACGACCAACCCTTTTAGTAAGAGATGGTGTGGCAGCGAATATTAGTGTAGGTGATGATATACCTACAAAAGGCAGCACCACCATTGACCCTTTGGGCAATACTGACCGTGAAACAACAACCATTCAGTATCGCAAAACTGGGGTTAAGTTAAATGTAACACCGACTATTAATGCCCAAGGCACGGTCATTATGACCATAGAGCAAAGTATTTCATCGGTTAATAAAGAAGCTGCCGGTATTTTAGAAACGCCCGCTATTTTTGAGCGCAGCCTAAGTACTGAGGTTGTGGCCGGTGATGGTCAAACTGTATTATTAGGTGGGTTAATTAGCCAAAATAACTCCAAAGGGGCAACGTCTATTCCTTTGTTAGGGTCACTTCCTGTGCTGGGTCACCTATTTAGAAGTGATGAAAGCAGCACAGATAAAACCGAGCTTGTGGTACTGGTAACCCCAAAAATCATCAATAATCGTGATGACTGGCGAAAAGTTGAACAAAGTTTTAAAAAAGGTTTAGAAAATTTGGTATTTTAGCTTGATTATCCAACAAATTATGGTTAATTTAAGCTAGTTTCTTTGACCCTAAAGGAAAAGCTCGTGGGTAAAAGAAAATTACAATTTCATTTGGTGCTAAATCGCGGTAAATATGAAAAGAATAGTCACTGCATTAGTACCAAAAACTGTGATATTTAATAGGGTAAAACTTGACATCTAGACAAGTTATACTTAGATTGACACCATTCGATGGAAGTCGATTAAAAATATAAAAAGTTCTTGGCTTATTGACCCTTCCTAATCAATAAGCCTGTTTCATGAAACTAGGAGAATGGAAATAATGAAACTATTCAAAAAAGCGCTTGTAGCTACGGCTATTTTTGGTGCTATCGGCGCTCAGGCTGCTGACGTATCTGACGCTACTCAATTCACTTCATCAGAAGGTTTTTCAGTAGGTAACCTTGCTACACTAACAAGCCAAGATCCTGGCGTTCGTGTTATCGTACGTGAAAAGCTTGAAGCTGGTGACAGAATCAAGCTACAATTCGGTGCTGGTCTTGATTTCGAACCTACTGGTGGTTTCGCGGGTGTTAACCTTTATAACAGCAATACTGGTACTCCTCTTCCTACAACTGGTGTACCTGCACGTATTTTAGGTATTAATACTGGTTCTGGTACTTACGAACTAGAAGAAGTTACTTCTCTACGTGACGTTAAAAACGGCGTTGTCGTTCTTGAAGTTAAAACAGGTTTCACTATCGAAAAAGACGAGTCTTTCGAAGTCATTCCTGACGTACTTCTTTTTGATTCAAAAGCTACTACAGCTAACGCGACTGTAACTTATAGCGCTACTAAGTGGCAAGACGGAACTCCTAAAGATACTACTGGCGACAACACAGGTTCATTCCTTAAGTTTGGAACTCAGTATTCAGCTAAAGTTTCTACTTTGCTAGACGGCGTAATCGAGCGTGAAGATCAACTATCGTTCATCTCTGGTAACGTTACTGGTGACGACAACGCTGATACTCTTAAAGTAGGTATCACTGATAATGCAAGCTACATCGCTGCTGCTACTGGTGCAAACGTTTCTGCTGATTTCGTAATCACAGGTGATTTCTCTGACCTAGTAGTTGGTGATTTTGCTGTTACTGCTGACGCAGGTGCTGATTTCGTTAACGCTGATCTTGCAGTAGCTCTAGCAGGTGACAAGAAGTCTGCAACAGTAACTGTTGTAGATACAGCTGCGCAAGACGACGGCATCGCTGGTACATTCACTCTTAGAATTGACAATGCTACTCGTACGGGTGCAGGCACTCCAATTACTATCAAGGCAACTTCTTTCACTATCAAAGGTGATGTAGACTTTGACGGTGCTGGTACTATCGCTGACACAAATGTACTTGCAGCTAACACAAACGCTGGTCAATGGGTACTTGATGCAACTATCATCAATGTTCCTTACTTCCCAGTAGGTTTTGAAGGCGTTAACTCTCAAGTTAACTTTGCTAACGAAAGCGGTGCAGCTGTTGATGTAAACGTAACTGCTATCGACGGTGCAGGTGTTCAGTACTCAGGCTCACTAGCTGACCTTGCTAAGTACAGCACAACTAAAGTAAGCCAAGTTACTCTTATGGCTGCACTTAAAGACAGCAAAGGTAACACAGTACCTGCTGGTTCTAAGCTAAGCGTTACTTTCAACATCGATGCTGATGACGGTAAAGTAAATGCGTACGCGTTCAGCGAGAAAGTTGGTCTAGGTCGTCAGTCTCTAGTAACTTCTCAGCAAAAAGGCATCAAATAATAATTTAATTATTTAATGCAAAAAAACCCAGCTTAGGCTGGGTTTTTTATGCCTGTCGTTTCCATAGTCGTGTAAAGCCATCTTTTCCTCTTTTCAACATCCCCCTTGCCTATTACAATCAAGTCCTTATCGAGTTTATTATTTTAAGGAGCCTTTAATGCGTAGATTAAAAACGGCCATTGCGTGCTTGCTGTGTTTTTCGCCTGTTGCTTGGGCAAATTTATGTGCATTACCTGAGGCGTTAACCAGCCAAGCTGGTAAAAAGCAAACCATCCCTTTTGCTAAAGACAAGCGTATGTATATTGAGCAGTGGCTCACCACAAAAACGATTAGTCCGCACTCTGCTGTGCTTGCCACCAATATTACTTGTCAAAAAATGGAGGGAGTAAAATACACGGGCTCAAAAGAAGAGTGGTATGGTCTTATGAATGCCATTGCCAAAGGGTTTGTACAACAAAATGCTAAAGATATCGAGCTGACATTAGTGGGAGAAGACGATGCGGTTTATCAAGGGAAACAAGCTCACCAAGAGTACACCTTGACCGCAGATGTGAGCGGTAATAAACAGTTTATTCGCAATATCACTTGGTTAGACTTTGACGCCAACACGGCATTGACGGTCTCTGTGAGTGGTAACGAAATCATTGCTCCACAAATTGTAGAGCAGTATAAGCACCTGATCCACACCATTAATCGTTAATACTATTCTTGTGATAGCTGCAGTGGTTATCTTCAGAGCTGAGCTTGGCGATAACCACAACAGATAACAAAAAGAGCGGAGATTACTTGGCTGTACAAGCGTCGTTAACTTACTTTAACCAGTGTAGCCAAATAAGTTCTAGTACTACGATAAAACACCATAAAGCCAATACTTGCCATGCCATAGGCCACCACACTCGAAATGGCTGCACCAACACCACCATATTGTGGTATCAATACCGCATTTAGTACTATATTCACAATGGCTCCTATTAGGTGGCTATGCAAACTTAACTTGTGGTTATTAGATAAAATGAGCCATCGGCTCATAAAAGCTCGGCTAAAAATAAATAAACAACCAAAGATATGTATTTGCAAAATCAAAATACTGCTGTGATAAGCCTCTCCAAACAGTAGTAAAACGACAGGCTCGGCAAGCCAAAGAGTGAGTGCGATGACGATGATTGCTGCGATGCTGGAATATAAGTAGCTGTGCCTTTGTAGTTGCCAGTAAAGTTTTGGTTGAGCGCGATATAAGCTTACTAATTTTGGCATAAATACATTAGCAACCAGCATTGGTAACACATACCAAAACTCGGATAACTTAGCCGCTGCGGCGTAATGCGCTACCGCTTGGGTATCTACTAAACTGGCTAGCATAATTTGGTCAATTTTTAAGTAGAGCACCGCTGCAAGGCTTGAAAGCAGCAGCCATTTTCCGCGCTGAAGCAATAACCGTGCCCCACGTTGTAGTCTAGGTGCGGTGTTGAGTCTCTCTTGTTTAGCAGGGGGCTGTCGTTTAAGTAACAGTAAATAAGCCAGCGCCAGCAAAATATATTCAAGGCCTGTGAGTATTATCCAAAGTGCGATTGGCAGCTCAAGTATAATTGCCACCAGTAGTGCAATTTTACACGCCACTTTGATGACTACCCTTGGGACAAGTGTAGCAGTGATGGATTGCTTAGCGATAAAGAAAAACTCAATAACGGTCGCTGCATTGCCTACTTGTAGCGCCACGAGTAAAGCAACTAAATAAGCATCTGTCGGGGTTAGAGTGAGCCACCCCAATACATAGGCGATAGGAATAATAAGCACTGCAAATATAAACCGCACCAGCAGTGAAGCATTTAAGTAGAAAGCGCTGTTATGAGGGTATAGAGTAAAATATTTGCTACTTATATTGTTTAGCCCCATTTGGGTAAACACAAGAAACAGCGAACCGAATGCTACAATGGTTGAAAATCGCCCAAATAGCTCTGTACCCGCATATCTGGCCATAAGCAGTGCGCTTGCAAAGCTAAAAAACAGTACAACAAAGCGCTCAATGATTAATAGTGCGCTATTTATAAAGAGCTTTCGTCTCACCCAAAGCGCTCTCTAGCTACGTCTATGTTCTTAAGCTCTTGTTCACAGAGCTTAGCAAGGTGTGTTTTTATTTCTTTGGAGCTAAAATATTCTTGCAGTGTATCTACTACTTTTTGGGTTTCATGGCTTATTTGAGACTCAGTCGCATTGTGTACTTTAATGTCAAGTGGACGATTAAATTGTTGGGTGAACTTGTCACTAAACGCGTTAAGGTTATCTAAAAAGCCAACTAGGCCAAAGCAAGCGAGGTTTTCAATAAATCTAGTATGCTGCGCCTTTGCCTCATCAGGTGTGGCAGGGTAGCGGCCACAAATAAAAGCACTTTGGGTATTGGCCATTTGCCATCCTCTGGTACTAAAAAGTATGGTATTTGCTTCGGCAATTAAGTCATCGTTACTAAAATTATTGGGAGGCATCACAGGTAAATTGTTTGTGAGCTTGTTAAAGATATAATTTGATTTAAGCCGAGCAATTGGATCTCTCAACATCGTAATAAAGTGTACGTCGCTATAGGTGCTTAAGATATCGTGATTCACTCCCCAGTGACCACTAACATAATGTCGTTCAAGAGATAAAAAGTATCGTAACAGGCCTTGTAGCTGGATGAGGTGGTGCTCGCTAAAGCGGCACTGGCTATCAAGAGAGTCGAGGGCTTGTCCAAAGTTGGTCATACTTGCTGCTATACTGGTGTCTCGGCACAACCTAGCATCTTCTGGGGTTGCAAGTGCTTTACGAAGCGCGTTGTCTATAGCGCTGCCACCACATTTACCAATATGAATATACGCGGCACGCTTTGCAACTGGGGTGTTGGTAATAGGGGTTACAGTAATGTGATAGCCAAGTTGGCTGGCTAAGCTTTTGACGAGCTGTTTCAGCATAGTGGATTAGCAAATTTAGATTTTTCAATATTCTAGCATTTAAGACGTCGCACAGAAACAAAACGACATGGTACAGTGGCTGTTATCTTGCGATTAGCTTGTGCTATTGTATAAAATTTGAGAGTTTAAGCGGAAGTGACTCTGAAAAGCGCTTGATATATAATGCGCCTCTGGTCGAATCTTTCGGCTATTAATGAATAATTCTCACATAGGTCAATTTTAAGTGGTATTAAGTAACATTATCATTTTTTTTGCAGCTTTTCTTAGCTTGTTCATATTTAGAAAACTGGCAAAAATAATCAATCTCGTCGATACCCCCAACGAGCGGAAAAACCATAAAGGGCGGATCCCTTTAGTTGGTGGTGTAGCAATATTTGTGATTGTGTGTTGTTACTTATGGCTATCAGGCAATGGCATGACCAATGTTGGGGTATATCTTATTTGCGCTGTAAGCTTGCTAGTGATTGGCGTGATTGATGACCTAATTGATGTGTCATTTAAATTGAGGCTTGTAGTGCAGGCCGGTGTGGCATTTGCCATGATTTTCTTTGCTGATTTAATGCTCTCACAAGTTGGTACTTTGCTGGGGCCATTTGAACTCAATATTGGTATGTTTGGCATAGTAGCTACGGTCATTGCTGTGGTTGGTGCTATCAATGCATTTAACATGGTAGATGGCATTGACGGGCTGCTAGGTGGTCTCGCTACCGTTTCTTTTAGTTCGATGGCGGTGCTATTTTACTTAGCTGGGCTCACTGAGCTGTTTGCTTTTACTATCGCTATTGTTGTTGCCACTTTACCCTATATTTTGATGAATTTAGGGATCCCTTTAGGTCGACGGTTTAAAGTATTTATGGGCGATGCTGGTAGCACCGTTATCGGGTTTACTGTTGTGTGGTTATTGCTCGAAGGCTCTCAAGGTAGCGTGGTTGCGATAGACCCTGTTACGGCACTATGGATTGCGGCTATTCCAATTATGGATGCGGTTTCTACAATTATGAGGCGTATCAAAAAAGGCCAATCACCTTTTAAACCCGACCGTGAGCATCTACATCATATTCTACAAAGACTAGGTGTGGGCCCTAAAATGACTTTATTAGTCATCTGCTCAATCGCGAGTCTTTTTGCGCTAGTCGGTATCTTTGGGCAGCTTTACGACGTTCCAGATTACGTGATGTTTTATGGGTTTATTTTTTGCCAGCTAGTTTACAATCAAATTATGGTAAACATCTGGAAAATTACCGTACTGGTGCGGAAGTTTTTTGGTATCTCTAAAAAGCAAGAGGCAAACGAAAGTGAAGAGCGCGTAGGCTAATGCGCTTATCTATTTGCTTTTTATAAAAAACGATATTGTGATGCTGAATAAACTTATCCGACAAGCTGGTGTATTGCTCAGCGGTAACTTGTTTGCTTCTGTACTTAATTTTTTATCTGTCGCTATTTCTTTAAAAGCGCTTGGCGTTGAGTCTTTTGGTCAGGTGACCTTATTGCAAGCGTATATTCTTGTGATTAGCTTGTGTTTCAACCCACAAGCTTGGCAAGGGCTGATCCGGTATTTCAGCCTTGAAACAGACCAAGCAGGGCTGCTTACTTCAACATTAAAATATGACTTAATATGCGCAGTGCTTGGCACTGTGCTAGCTATTCTAATCGCCCCACTTTACACCGAAAGCTTTAAGCTCAGTGAATATACTGAGCTTTTACAGTGGTGTGCTCTTTATATCTTGATTAATCAAACCAGTGTTGCTATTGGTATTTTACGCTATCAGGAGCGCTATAAAGCCCTTGCATTACAAAATGTGATAAGTGCTGTACTATTTTTTGTTTGTGTACTTGTGGGCTTTTGGTTGGCGTTAGGTGTTGACTACTATGTTGCTAGTTACCTGCTAACGCTTGGGCTTGGTGTTGTATTTATTCAATGGCTATGTTTGCCTTATACACTTTCGTTGTTTAAAGCGCGTAAAGACAACAATGTTATGCTTTCAAATGCCCGTAAAAAAGAGTTTAACAAGTTTAATTTTACAGTGCATATGACAGCACTTGCCGACATACCGGTCAAGCAACTAGATAATATCCTAGTTGGTGCGGTGGTATCTGTGAGTGCAGCAGGTGCGTATCGAGTGATCAAACAAATTGCCACTATTTCAACAAAGGTAACAGCTCCGCTTAATCAAGTTTTATACCCCGAAGTTAATACACTGCTAGCAAGCAAAGAGTACAGCAAGGTTAAGGGCGCGATGCTAAAAATTATTACCTTGTTGTTGATTCCTTCATTAGTCGTAGTGGTGCTGGCAAGTGTTTCTACAGAATACTGGATCCCGGTGATGTTCTCTGAGGAGTTATTAGCGTATAAATGGCACATCATCACATTTTTGCTTATTCACGCTATTGCCACCGCATTTACCCCCGTACACCCAATATTTTTGGCATTAGGTTATGTGAAACGCTTATTTATAATTACGCTATTTTCCAATTTGGTATTGTGTGCAGGTATTCTTCTGCTAGGGCCGCAAATTGGACTGTGGGGCATCGTAATCGCAATATTTATACAATATGTATTGACCATTATATGCAAATTACCGCTCATTTTAACCAGACTTGCACGAGAAATGGATGAAAGTACTACATTACATACCTAGCTTTTCTGTTACGACAGAGACTTTTATTTATGATCAAGTCGTTGCACTAGAACGCAGTGGGGTTGAGTCTGCGGTACTGACAGCCAAGCGCTTGAATGTACACAGCCGACCTTTTGATAAGGTATATACCGCACCTATCAAGTCTATTATTAATCCACGTATTACACAGGCCTTTGCTTTACGTTTGCAGTTACTTCCCTTTATGATTGACTATAAAACATGGGCACGTGTGATAGAAGAATTTAAACCTGATGTGATCCATTGTCATACGGGTAATGCTGTGAAGACATGGATGCATGTTAATGACAAACTGGGTTTTAATATTCCCACTTTGGCATCCTTACATGGTTCAGATGTTAACAGTGAACCCTTGATCCGTCCTAAGTATCGCGCAGTGCTGGAAGAGGCGGGTAAAAAGCCTTTTATCAAATGGACTGTGCCATCTGCATTTTTAAAGCAAAAATGTATGCTTAACTTAGGCACGCCAGAGAATAAGATAAGCGTAGTACACAACGCATTTAATCCTATATTTTTGGCGGAGCAGCAAAAAAAAGCGCTTGATGAGTTAAGGATTATTTCTGTTGGGCGCTTTATTGGCTGTAAAGGGCATACTTTTTTAATTGATGCCTTTTCTTTATTACTAAATCGCTACCCTAATGCAATGCTTACGCTTGTGGGGGGCGGTGAGCTTGAAAGCCAGTTAAAAGCCCAGGCAGAAGCGCTCAATATCGACCAAAAAATTACATTTATAGAGCAAGTTCAGCACGCTCAGCTACCAAAATTACTGGGCTCACATAATGTATATGTGCAGCCCTCAATTAGAGATGAAATTACGTTTCAAGAGGAGTCATTTGGTGTTGCTGCGCTAGAGGCGATGGCAGTGGGGTTGGCTACCGTGGTGTCTGACTGTGGTGGGCTTACCGAGCTTGCAACACTTACAGACACCGATGCCGTTGCTGTGGTACCACAAAAAGACGCCAGCGCGATAGCAACAGCGGTTGGGCAATTATTTGACCGTCAAGCTTGTCTTTCTCCTTTTGAGCGTGACAAAGTTGGTGCGCTATTTTCATCTCAGACGAATACATCAGCTATCTTAACGCTGTTTAACCAACTTGTATCAGAAAAGTAGCATCACTCGTGTTAGAAAAGCTGAATTAATTCGTCAGCCAGCAAGAATGGCTCTTTTCTATAGGTGTTAGGCTGGTAGTTAGGAGCTTGTTCGATCAGTTGTGCAATATGCCTGGTATTATGGCAAACCAAAGCAAAGTTATGCTCGGTAATATACTGTGCCAAGTCTGACTGATGTTTATCAACTCTTTCTACATTGGGTACTACGATACATTTTTTCCCCATCTCCAGCAGCTCAAATACCGTACCTGCACCTGCGTGGGTAATAATAAGATCTGCATTAGCTAAGCATTCCGAAAAACGCTCGGCAAAGCTAAAATATTCGCCATTAACTGGGGTATAGCTACCACTACCTATTTGAAATGTTGCGTGACAGTGTGGATATGATTTCACTGTATTATCAACGTCTTTTATTAGGCTATCGAACGAAGAAGAGCCAACGGTTACTAAAATATTCATAGTCTGCCGCAGTATCTTGCATTTTTGTATAGACGGAGCTGCTCTTTATTCTGTACCCAAAATTCATTACTCAGCTTAGACATTAATTTTCCGGTGAAAGAGCGGGTATAGAAGCGGCAAAAGGTTTCAATAAATACAACTTTTTTACCTTGTAGCCGAAGTAGTAAAGAAGGCAGTATAGCTATGCCTGGCCCTGTCGAAATGATCCCGCTTACGCGATATTGACGACAGACTTTTAAGGTCGTAACTATCGCTTTCATCGCTCCATACATGGCCATGCCGATAGATTTAATACGGTTTTGTTTGTGGCGTACATCACCGAGGGTATAATGTTCTACACCTTGGTGAAGAGCAGAAGGGCCCAAAGAGATAAAAGTTAGGTTGGAGTCAATAAGGTGTTGGAAAAGTAGACTCATTTCTTTTTTATGCCCACCTTCACCATAGGCAAGGATGACAACCTTTTGTTTCGACATAGTTACTGCTTTTTACTTAATTTTGTAGTGATCCCAAAATACTTACGTATTTTTACGGTGATCCGCCAAATGCGGCTCATCACATAGAAGTATACGAGATTTGCAGCAATAAAGCTCCAAAACATCACATAATCTGGAATATCCAGTGACTCAGCGATGACCCCAACTGCGGCAAATAGTAAGGCAATGCTACAGATTGTCAGTAGCGCTTGCCTAGATGAAAGCCCTAAACGCATCATGATATGGTGAAGGTGCTCCCTGTCAGGCATAAAGGGAGATTGCCCCTTCTTGATCCGTCTCATTATAGTAGAGAGCGCATCCATGATAGGGATTGCCGCTATCCATAATCCGGTTACAGCACTAAATGAACGCTGCTCACCTTGAGAGCCTTCAATTAACATCCAGACTACAGAAAAGCCTATAACTGTGCTGCCTGCATCACCCATAAAAACTTTAAAGCGTTGGCCAAATGGCACACCAACGTTCATCAATATATAAGGAATAGTTGCTATTACAACAACAAAGCAAAATGACAATAGCTGGGTATGCCCAGACATAAAAAACAGTACAGACATTGCGCCGAATGTCACTGTTGCCATGCCTCCTAATAAACCATCAATACCATCTACCATGTTAAAAGCGTTGATTGCACCAATTACAGCGATAAAAGTCAGTAAATAGCCAAGATACGGGATGTTGAGCTCAATAGGAGCGATAAGCTGCCCAAGATCAATTAAGATTAGCTCTGCACTTAACATCATCACAAGAGACATTATGGCTTGTATGAGTAACCTGAGTTTGAAACTTAAGTCTTTTAAGTCATCCCACACACCAATTAGCAATAAAAA
>NZ_RCSQ01000067.1:0-8682 GCF_004103255.1 Pseudoalteromonas sp. PS5 | reverse complement strand
CCTGTTGGTCTTGCTGACCTTGTTGGTTTTGCTGACCCTGTTGGTCTTGCTGATTTTTTAATGCCTCAACGACGGCTTTATTATCCTTTGCCTGTGTGAAGTCGGGGTTCATGGCTAGCGCTTTGTCATATGCTGCAATAGACTCATCCAGTTTACCCAGCTGCGCCAACGCGTTACCTAAATTATATTGGCCTTGTGCTGAGTCAGTTTGATTTAGCACCGAAGCCGCTCCTTCATAGTCGCCTGCTTTATACAAAGCAGCCCCCTTTAAAACAGGGTCATTAGCTGATGCCGCTCGTTCAAAAGCTTCATTTTGATAGGCTTGTAAGGCATTTTGATCGTTATTTTTAAACCATTGTAGCCACTCACTGGCTACAGCCTTTTGCTGTGGTAATAAAGTAAAAACAAGCAAAGCACTGAGCATAATTGCGTGGTTCCGTACCAATAAAAGTGCCAGTGGAACCAATAAAATAAGCAAATATACACCGGCATCTACACGCCACTTGGCACTTTCTTGCTCAGTTTTAACGATGGCAGTATTTGACGCTAAGCTAGGTTTAAATGTGTTGATGTCTCTGTTGTCGGTCGTATACGTGGCAAACTTACCGCCTTTGACTTTCGCAAGCTTTTCTAATCGAGTAGTAAATAGTTTTGGTACTACAATTTGACCATATTGGTCTTTTAAGAAGCCGCCGTCAGGAAGTTTTATCGGCGCGCCCTGAGTTGTACCCAACGCATAAATATTGAGCGAATAGGGACTATCAGCCAGTAACGCCTGAATGTCCTCGGCATCCTCTTGCTCGAGCCCATCTGTAATTAAGATAATATCGCCAAAGGTTGCGCTCGCACCACTTAATAGGTTGATTGCCTCTTCGATACCGGCATAAACATTAGAACCTTTTGATGGCATGATTTCGGGGCGAAGGCTTGGAATTAAATTCTCTAGTGTTGCTACATCTGTTGTTAACGGAGACACAGTGAAGGCGTCACCTGCGTAAGCAACCAACCCTGTTTCACCTTCTTGAAATAACTTCAGCATGTCCAGAGTCTTAAACCTTGCTTGAGTAAGACGATTTGGTGTGAGATCGGTTGCATACATAGAGTAGGACATATCCAGCACCAATACTCTTGGTGCTTGTGTTTTGAAAACAGGTACTTCCTGCTTTTCAATACTCGGGCCTGCAACCGCAATAATGGTTAGCAAAGAAAAAATAACACCAAGTAAAGAGTTATTGTGTTTTTGTGATTGTTGCCCTTGTTCACCCATCACCACTTTCATTAAGTGTGGAGCGATAAGTTGATTATTATGTTGCTTACCTTTTTTAGACCACTGCATCAAACAGTAGATAGCCCAAGGAACGAATAACCAAAGTAATTGTGGGCGAATAAACTCAAATTCCATGCTCTTATCCCCTTACTTTTGCTCTAACAACGACGCTCAGTTGAGCCAAAAAAAGTAGCCCAAGAACTACAAGTAGCGGTATGTAAAACAATGAAACTTTTGGGCGAAATGTCTGTGTTTCATCACTGATTGGCTCTAGCTCATCCAGCATGGCGTAAATCTGTTGCAAACTTGCGACGTCTTTGGCTCGAAAATACTGTCCGCCTGTTTCTTTTGCGATGTGTTGTAGTGTTTTCTCGTCAATGCTACTGCCAGCCATTGAGTTAAAACCAAATAGACCAAACCCTCGTCTGCCATCAGAGCCTACGCCAACGGTGTAAATCTTGATGCCTTCTTCACGTGCCAAGATAAGCGCCTCATTTGGCTCAAGATTACCGGCAGTGTTTTGACCGTCGGTCAATAAAATTAATATACGGTTACTCAGTTCGCGAGCCTCAAAACGTTTGACTGACAAGCCAATCGCATCACCGATGGCGGTGGCGCGACCAACCAGCCCTATTTGGGCCTCAGTTAACATTTGACTGACCGTCGCTAAATCTCGGGTGAGGGGGGTTTGCAAAAATGCGGTATCACCGAAGAGAATAAGACCTAGTCTATCCCCCTGACGCGCTTCAATAAAGTCACTCACGACGGCTTTTACGACGGATAGTCTATCAACCAAACGGCCTTGATACTCCATATCCTGCTCTGTCATGGAGGCTGAAAGGTCAACTGCTAACATAATATCTCGCCCTTCGCTTGGAATAACAATCGGTTCGTCAAGCCATGTAGGATTGGCGGCTGCGCTCACCAGCAGTAACCAGACAATGGCTTCAAGGGGGCTGACTTTAGCGCGCTTATGCAATTGCTTTGAGTGGCCAAGCTGTAACTTGGCGACACTTGGCATGCGAATATGTATATTCGTTTGTGCAACACTTGGCTTAAATTTGGCAATCAGCCAAGGCAGTGGTAGTAATAAAAATGCCAGCGGCCATACAAACTCAAACATCGATACGCTCCTTGACTTTAAAGGTACTGATCGCCAGTGCAAGCTTTTTACTGAGCTCAGGCGTTTGGGTCGGTGCGTACAATGAGTCAAGCTCTTGTTGCGTTAGCTCAACACGGGTGAGTTTTGCTTGTAATGCTAACCACTCTTTACCATAGCGGCTTGCGGCGACCTCCCCATAATAGTGTTTCACTAAACGCTTGAGCAAAGTATGTAAAATCTGTGGGTTATCTTGAGATTGACTAAGCCTTATCGCTTCTTTTTTGGCTTTTAAAAACTGTTGTCTGCGATACAGCAACCAAACTCCGCTGGCTACCAGTGCGAGGACGATAACAATAACTCCCCACATTGGATAAGAAAGTGGCCACCAGCTTACGCTTTGAGGGATGACCACATCATTGAGTTGGTCGAGTGGATTGACTTGCATTTAACCCCTCATTATTTGTAGTTCTATGGGTAATGACGCATCGTATTTTTGTAGCGTCATGCCTGAGCGTTGGAGTAACGCTAATCTTCGATTAAAAAAGTCGGCTGCATGTTGCGAAAATGAGTCGCGAAATTGCTTATCCATGAGCGGTAATGTCCAGTTGTGCTCTCCCGCCGATACTTCTATTGCTTGGCTGTACTGAGGTAATTGATGTTCAAATGGATCGCTTACCATACATCCGATCACTTCGTTATGGCGGCTGGCACGTTCCAACAATTTGAAACTTTCTTCATTAAGTTCAGTAAAGTCCGATATCAAATAGATAAGGCTGCCTGGCTTTGCAAGATGAACAAGCCGCTTTAAATTTTCATTAAAACGGTTTTCAGACGTCGGTCGGTCTTTTTGCAATAAGGCTTGCTCATGCAGTGCACAAAATTGATGAGCCAACGCCAAAACACCGCGATCGCGAGCTGTTGGTTTTAGCTCATGGTGATGACTGTCATTAAAGACCACACCACCGACACGATCGCCACGTTGGCAAGCTGACCAAGATACCAAAGCGCCTAAATGTGCAGCTAATACAGATTTGAGTAACAGCCTTGAACCAAAAAGCATGCTCGAAGAAAAGTCGCAAAAAATGAATACAGGGCGCTCTTTTTCTTCTTGGAATAGTTTGGTGTGTGCCTCACCGGTACGCGCGGTAACACGCCAATCAATAGCGCGTATGTCATCGCCGTATTGATATTGCCTCACCTCAGCAAACTCCATACCTCGCCCTTTGTGGGGGGCGAGGTATTGTCCAGCTTGCGCACTTTTTACTTTGCCGCGTGGTTTAAGTGAAAGTAAATGAGCCTTTGACTTATAAAACAGCAGCTCCTTGAGGCCTAGCTCGACGCCATTACTGTGGCTTTCTCTAAACCAGCTGGCTGCATTAAACTGTGTGACGTCGTTCATCATGTTATGGAACAGCAACTAATTCTAGAATTTTACTAATGACTTGATCTTTTGTGATGCCATCGGCCTGAGCCTCGTAGCTAAGAACTATACGATGGCGAAGTACATTGTGAACCACTGCTTGAATGTCTTCAGGTGTGACAAAATCTCGACCCTGAAGCCAAGCATGAGCACGTGAACATTTATCTAATGCAATAGTGGCACGAGGACTTGCACCATACTCAATCCAGCTAGCCAGGGTAGGGTCAAAGCGCTCTGGTTGTCTTGTGGCAATGATTAGCTGCACCAAATATTGCTCAAGAGGTTCAGCTAAGTGCATACCCAGTACAGTTTTACGTGCTTCAAATAACGTTGCCTGACTAATTGGCGTATAAGCGGCTTGATACTCTTCAAGTGCTTCACCACGGGTTAATCTGAGTATGTCTACTTCAGTTTCGGCATCTGGGTAGTCAATGTTCAAATGCAGTAAGAAGCGGTCAAGTTGTGCCTCTGGTAGCGGGTACGTACCTTCTTGCTCCAATGGGTTTTGTGTGGCCATCACCATAAATAGCTCTGGTAATGGGTAAGTAGTTTTACCTACGGTGATTTGTCGCTCAGCCATGGCTTCGAGCAGCGCAGACTGAACTTTTGCAGGCGCTCGGTTAATTTCATCTGCCAGAATAAGGTGGTGGAAAAGGGGCCCCTTCTCAAATACAAACTCGTTCGTTTGTTGACGATAAATGTCTGTGCCTGTCACGTCAGACGGTAATAAGTCAGGGGTAAATTGAACGCGTTGAAAACTGCCTTCAATGCCTTTTGCCAGTGCGTTTACTGCTCGAGTTTTAGCAAGTCCCGGAGGGCCTTCCACCAACAAGTGGCCATCTGCTAACAGTGCAATAAGCAACGATTCGGTCAGTGCACTTTGTCCTAGAATTTGGGTATCTAAATATTCTTTTAGTTGTGAAAACTCGTTTACTGCCATGAGAATGCCTTTTAAACCGACAAAAATAAAAATAGTTATATGGTCGCTGGATCAATAATCAAGGAGATTAGACCGGTAAATTTAGAAAAGTTCATAAATTTTCAATAACAATTTCAAATACTTTGAGATTGTTTGAAAAAGCATCTAAAGTTGACGTTTGCGGTTTAAAAAGCAACCATTTCGCGCTTTACTATTGGCAACTTCGATTTGGTTGTTTAGAATCGAAGGAAATTAACAGGTCAGACCTGTCAGCGGGAGAGCAAATTCATGTCTGAACAAAATATATTAAAAACATCAAAAGGCGACCGAATCGCTATCGTTAGCGGCTTGCGTACGCCATTCGCAAAGCAAGCTACCGCTTTTCATCATGTTCCAGCATTAGATTTGGGCAAAATCGTAGTTAACGAAATGCTTGAACGACTTAACTTTGACCGCAAAGAAATCGACCAATTGGTTTTCGGTCAAGTTGTTCAAATGCCTGAAGCGCCAAATATCGCACGTGAAATTGTCCTTGGTACAGGGATGCCGGTATCTGTTGATGCGTATTCCGTATCTCGCGCTTGTGCCACGAGCTTCCAAGCGATTGCCAATGTAGCAGAAAGCATTATCTCAGGCCAAGTAAATGTAGGCGTGGCAGGTGGTGCTGATTCTTCATCGGTACTACCAATTGGCGTAAGCAAAAAATTAGCTGGCAGCTTAGTCGACCTAAACAAAGCTCGTACTCTTAAACAGCGTTTACAAATTTTCTCAAAACTGAGATTAAAAGATTTATTACCGGTTCCACCTGCAGTTGCCGAGTATTCGACTGGCTTGTCTATGGGGCAAACAGCAGAGCAAATGGCGAAAACACATGGTATTAGCCGAGCGGATCAAGACGCGATGGCGCATCGTTCACATACTCTAGCTGCAAAAGCATGGTCAGAAGGCCTGTTGAGTAATGAAGTGATGGCTGCACATGTCGAGCCATACAAAGGGTTCATTGATAAAGATAATAACATCCGTGAAAACTCGTCACTTGAAGGGTATGCCAAATTAAAGCCTGTATTTGACAGAAAGCATGGCTCTGTTACCGCTGCGAATGCAACACCACTGACCGATGGTGCTGCAGCTGTATTGATGATGAGTGAAAGTAAGGCCAAAGCGCTCGGTTACGATATTTTAGGATATGTCCGTAGCTTCGCCTTCTCAGCGATTGGCGTACACGAAGACATGCTAATGGGCCCTGCACACTCGACGCCTATTGCGTTGGATAGAGCTGGGATCACATTAGCAGACCTTGATTTGATTGAAATGCACGAGGCGTTCGCAGCTCAAGCGCTGGCAAACATGAAGATGTTTGGCTCAGATAAATTCGCGCAGGAGAAATTGGGTCGCAGCAAAGCGATTGGTGAAATCGACATGGACAAGTTTAACGTAAACGGTGGCTCACTGGCTTACGGTCACCCATTCGCAGCGACGGGCGCGCGTTTAATCACGCAAAGCTTGCATGAACTTAAACGTCGTGGCGGTGGCCTTGCATTAACAACAGCCTGCGCAGCAGGTGGTCTTGGAGCAGCATTTGTATTGGAGAGCGCGTAATGTCAGTATTTTCTTATGAACTAAACGACCATAAAGTGGCCATCGTCACTATTGACGTACCAGGTGAAAAGATGAACACCTTACGCGATTCATTCGCTGATGAGTTGCTTGAAGTTATTGCTAAAGGTAAGCAAGACGATGTAACTGGGATGGTTTTTATCAGTGGTAAAGCAGACAACTTCATCGCCGGTGCAGACATCAAAATGCTGGACAACGCCAACACGCGTGACGACGCGTTAGCGATATCAGAAATGTGTCATAAAACTTTCTTTAAAATGGCAGAGCTGCCATTCCCAACCGTTGCGGCTATTCATGGCGTCGCATTGGGTGGCGGCCTTGAGTTTGCACTGGCTTGTGATTATCGAGTTTGTACTGAAGACAGTAAAACAAAACTGGGTCTTCCAGAAGTACAACTTGGTTTATTGCCAGGTGGTGGTGGTACGCAGCGCCTACCAAAATTAGTTGGAATACAAAAAGCACTTGAATGGATGTTGACTGGTAAACAAGTGCGCCCAAAGCAGGCGAAAAAGACAGGACTGGTTGATGATGTGGTGCCACACAGCATTTTATTAAACGTTGCCGTTAAGCTTGCAAGAAAAGGCAAGCCTAAGCCTCGTAAACCAAACCTAGACAAAATTAGTCAACTATTAGAATCAAACCCGTTTGGTCGAAATATCATTTTCAAAAAAGCACAAGAAAATGTAGAGAAGAAAACTGGCGGACACTATCCAGCACCACTTGCGATTATCAAAGCGGTGAGAGCTTCTATCGAATTGGATAAGCTTAAGGGCTACAAAACAGAAGCAGAAGGGTTTGCTGATCTGGTTATGTCAGAAGTGTCTCGCTCACTGCGAGGTATTTTCTTTGCCACAACGGAAATGAAAAAAGATTTCCAAGTTGAAGACTTGGCGGCTGTAAACCGCGTAGCTGTGCTTGGTGGTGGTTTGATGGGTGCTGGTATTACCCATGTGAGCGCGGTAAAAGCAGGGGCGACGGTGCGTATTAAAGATGTTGCCCATCAGGGGATCAGTAACGCACTAAATTACAGCTACAAGATTTTATCTAAGCGCCAAAAGCGCCGTATTATTTCAAAGGCAGAAATGCAGTCTACCCTGAATATGATCACAGGTACTACTGATTATTCTGGCTTTAAGCACACAGACATGGTGATCGAAGCGGTATTTGAAGATTTAGAGTTAAAGCAATCCATGGTAGCGGATATTGAACGTGAATGCGCTGAACAAACCATTTTTGCGAGTAATACTTCGTCATTACCGATAGGCCAAATCGCTGCGAAAGCCGCGAGACCGGAAAACGTGATCGGATTACATTACTTCTCGCCAGTGGAGAAAATGCCATTGGTTGAAATTATTCCACACGATACCACCAGCGATGAGGTAATCGCTCGTACAGTTGCGTTTGCACGTAAACAGGGTAAAACGCCAATCGTTGTAAAGGACAAGGCTGGCTTTTATGTTAATCGTATTTTAGCGCCGTATGTCAATGAAGCGGCCAACCTGCTATTAGCAGGGGAACCTATTGAAAAAATCGACCAAGCTTTGGTGGAATTTGGCTTCCCAGTTGGCCCCTTGGCACTTTTAGACGAAGTAGGTGTAGATATTGGTTCTAAAATAGCCCCTATTTTGGAAAAGGAACTC
This sequence comes from Pseudoalteromonas sp. PS5, assembly GCF_004103255.1. Taxonomy (NCBI): domain Bacteria; kingdom Pseudomonadati; phylum Pseudomonadota; class Gammaproteobacteria; order Alteromonadales; family Pseudoalteromonadaceae; genus Pseudoalteromonas; species Pseudoalteromonas sp. PS5. The sequence goes on along the minus strand of NZ_RCSQ01000067.1, from coordinate 717 downwards.
GGTGAACGATTTAAAGCACCCAATGCTTTTGCCCGTATGATAGATAGTAAGCGTTTAGGTCGTAAAACAGGCCGAGGTTTCTACAATTATGAAGGCAAAAAAGGTAAGCAGGTTGACGAGTCAGTATACGAGTTGTTGGACATTACCCCATCTCCAAAATTAAACAAGCAGGAAATAGCCAATCGTTGTGTTGCGCAAATGCTAAATGAGGCTGCGCGTTGTTTGGACGAAGGCATTATTCGTAATGCTAGAGATGGAGATATTGGCGCTATTTTTGGTATCGGTTTCCCACCGTTTTTAGGTGGTCCGTTTAGTTACATGGATAAAAAAGGCGTTAACAAGGTTTGCTCTGAGTTATCGACGTATGCGTCTGAAAATCCAACTTTTACGCCTGCCGAGCCGTTATTAGCGATGGCAGAAGCGGGTAAAGACTATTACTGATCTATATACAGTAACACTTCATTTGTAAGCCGCACTTATGCGGCTTTTTTCATTTTCTGGTCTACACTTAAACGAATAACCTGAGCTCGGGATAATGACTTGTTCTCCAGCAGTTGTTATCCCTTATACTAATTATCTTAATTAAATGGTCTATGTTGAGGCGATAAAGCCTTGTTGATAGCACCGCTACCACCAAGGTAACTAAACCCGTATAGGCAAGGCAGAAATTTTGCTATTTAGTGTTCTAAATAAGCAATTTTTAACGCAGTTAGCGTC
>NZ_RCSQ01000066.1:0-18630 GCF_004103255.1 Pseudoalteromonas sp. PS5 | reverse complement strand
TTCCACCACCCGGGCATCGGGCTTGCTTTCGCATGTGGAGTGTTGAGAAAATGGAGGCGGAACCCGGAGTCGAACCGAGGTAGACGGATTTGCAATCCGCTGCATGGCCACTCTGCCATTCCGCCAGGTTTGGAGCGAGTAACGAGGTTCGAACTCGTGACCTCGACCTTGGCAAGGTCGCGCTCTACCAGCTGAGCTATACTCGCATTCCAACGCTTAAAACTATTTAAATTACTTAGCTAGCTTTAAACTTTTATCATTAGGGAGTGTTATCAAAATTTCATTTCGATGACATACCGCCCTCTCAACACGGACGCATTCTACAGAAGTTCTTGTACGCGTCAACATAAAAAATGAATGTTTTTAACCGTTTGCTCAATTTTTATCTAAACCGATGAGTTAATAGACTATAACAGTCAAGAATTAGTCAATTCTTCTTTCGCAGCATATAGATACTGCACCATAGAAACTAAAGTTAGTATGGTAGCAATAGCTAAAAGCGCATAACTTAGCATTGTCATCCAATCAGAGAATTGCCAAATTAGCCCGATGATTGCGAGCATCTGCGCAGCTGTCTTGAATTTACCTAACCAGGACACTGCAACACTTCCCCTCTTGCCTTGTTCCGCCATCCACTCTCGCAATGCAGATATAACGATTTCTCTACTAATTATCACCAGCGTTGATATTGTAATAAAGTAATCATTATAGTGTGTGGCAAGAATAACAAGTGCAACACTGACCATCACTTTATCAGCAACTGGATCAAGAAAAGCACCAAACGGTGTTGACTGTTCAAGCTTTCTCGCCAGATATCCATCAAGGATATCAGTAACTGAAGCTAACCAAAAAATAAACGCGGCGGCAAAAAATGCCCATGAATATGGTAAATAAAAAACGACTGCGAATACAGGAATGAGCAGCAACCGAAATGCTGTGAGCGTATTTGGAATATTCCACATAACTACTTGGTATTGTCTTTTTTTCTATGTTCGCATGATTGCTTAAGCTTTGTCATGCAAATGATTAAATATCTTTTCAGCCATGTCAGAGCTGATCCCAGGAACTTGCTTTAATTGATGTATATTTGCAGATTTAACTCCCTGCATGCCTCCTAAAAATTTAAGTAGTGCTTGACGTCGTTTTTGACCAATTCCTTCTATCTCTTCCAGCATTGACTGTGTTCTTTGCTTTTGTCTTTTGTTACGGTGTCCTGCAATTGCAAACCTATGAGACTCGTCGCGGATATGTTGTATCAAGTGTAATGCCGGAGAGTCACTGGCTACATTGATAGTTTTACGGCCACCATCAATCAGTAGCGTCTCCAAACCGGGTTTTCTACTCGTGCCTTTTGCAACACCGATTAAAATAGGCATTTTATCAAGTTGCCAACTTGCAAAAAATGATTCAGCCCTACCTAATTGCCCCTTACCACCATCAATAAAGATAATATCAGGGACTTTGCTCTCATCAGCCATTTTGCCGTAGCGTTTTTTTAACGCAAAATCCATAGCTGCATAATCATCACCTGGCGTAATCCCTGTGACATTATAACGGCGATATTCTTTATTGTTTGGCCCTTGACCGTCAAACACTACGCAAGATGCTACGGTATTTTCTCCCATGGTATGACTGATATCAAAACACTCCATTCTTTGAATGTCAGATAGCCCTATTGCCTCTTTTAGTTTTGCATAGCGCTTTGTGATCGAATCCTGTGCACTTTGTTTTACTTCAATGCTGTTTTGAGCATTTTTATTTGCCAATGCAAGATACTGGGCGCGCTCACCACGCACATTAAACTTAAAGCTTACTTTGCGTTCCGATACCTGACCTAAAGCAGCTTCTAGTGCAACGTAATCATCAACCTTAAACGGCAAAACAATTTCTTTTGCAATTCGCGATTGATTGCCAGATGAAATATAGTATTGCCCTAAAAATGCAGTGAGAACCTCATTTACACCTGAATCTTTAGGCACCTTGGGAAAATGCGTTTTAGTGCCTAGTACTTTGTGCTCTCGGATCATAAGTACATGAATTGCAACTAAGCCATTTTTTTGCTCAAAACCAATAACATCCAGCTCTGCAAAATTGCCAGCAATAGACTGCTGCTCTTGCATTTGCCGAAGCAATACGATTTGGTCTCGATATTTAGCAGCCATTTCAAAGTCAAGTGAAATACTTGCTTGCTCCATTTTCTCTACAAGTGCAGCTATCACATCTTGCGAGCGACCAGTTAAAAATTGGCGCACCATGGATACTTGCTCTTGATATTCACTATCCTTGACTTTGCCGACACATGGACCAGAACACCTTTTTAGTTGGTACTGCAGACAAGGCCTACTCCGAGCGCGATAATAAGCATCTTCACATTGTCTTACTGGGAAGATTTTTTGCATTAGCCGAAGACTTTCAGATACCGCAGAGCTGCTGGGGAATGGCCCGAAGTACTCACCTTTTAAGTTTCTACTCCCCCGGTGGAAGGCCAACCTTGGATGCTGCTGAGCACTCAAAAAGATATAAGGATAGCTTTTATCGTCTCTTAGTAAGATATTATATCGAGGCTGATATTTTTTGATTAGGTTGTTTTCTAGTAATAGCGCCTCTGTTTCTGTGTTTGTCAGGGTAACTTCGATACTCGCTATATTTCCGACCAATACCCTCGTTTTACTGTCGGTGATATTCGCCCGAAAATAACTTGAAACACGCTTTTTTAGGTTTTTTGCTTTGCCAACATAAATAACCTGACCATCCACATCATACATGCGGTATACGCCAGGCTCTGTCGTTAATGTCTTTAGAAAAGATTGAGAGTCAAATACTGTCATTTAAAAAATGAACTTAGTGATTGCTGTCAATATCTATCATTTTATGGCGGATCGCTAGGTGGGTTAACTCTACATCACCGTTAACATTGAGTTTTTCAAACATTCTATATCTATAACTATTTACTGTTTTAGAACTTAGGTTTAAACGGTCTGCTATATTTTGCGCTTTTTCACCTTTTGTGATCATAAGCATTATCTGTAATTCTCTTTCAGATAATGATTGGAACGGATTTTCATCATTTCGACCACTAAATTGAGCAAGTGCTATTTGTTGCGCGATTTCAGGTGCGATATAACGCTGTCCTGCATTAACAGCACGAATGGCGTTAATCATTTCATCTGGCCCGGCTCCTTTGGTCAGGTAGCCGTGCGCACCTATTTGCATCACTTTACTTGGAAATGGATCCTCACAATGTACAGTCAGCACAATCACTTTGACATCTGGACAATAACGGCAAATCTTTTTAGTCGCTTCCAATCCACCAATACCGGGCATGTTCATGTCCATAAGTACTATATCAGGCTCGCTTTGGCGGCAAAAAGTTACAGCTTCTTCACCTGTTTTAGCCTCTCCGACAACTTTAAAACCACGCACATCATCTAAAATGCGTTTTATGCCAGTCCTGACAAGTTCATGATCATCAACTAAAAGCACATTAATCAATGGCACACCCTCTACATATATTTTAATAAACGGAGCAAAGCAACCTATTACTTCACTTCCTGAAGCATGAGGTTACCACATATTTTTTAAAAGCATAACGATAGAAACAAGAGAAAAATACAATTTTGATATGAAATAACTAAATTGTTAAGAGCTGAAGAAATGTTTGCATATAATTTAAACACCGCTATCGAGTTTAATAGCGATAGCGGTGTTTTTGATTAATCTTTTTTGGAAAATTTGTCGACCCAAAGCGCAATAACGCCGTCACCAGTCACATTACATGCAGTACCGAAGCTGTCTTGAGCTAAATACAAAGCAATCATTAACGCGACAGCCCCTTCATCGAATCCAAGCATCGATGTTAATAGTCCTAAAGCAGACATAACAGCGCCGCCCGGTGCCCCAGGAGCAGCTATCATGACGATCCCTAACATAAAAATAAACGGCAAAATTTCAGTAATTGACGGCACAACCATCTCAGGTGATAGCAGCATCACAGCCATGGCACAGGTCACTATCGTAATTGTAGAGCCTGACAGGTGGATAGTCGCACACAATGGTACAGTAAAGTTTGCTACTTCATCATTCACGTTATTTGCTTTACTCGCACGCAGTGATACAGGAATTGTCGCGGCACTCGACATGGTTCCTATCGCTGTAAAATACGCAGGCAGCATATTTTTTATTAGCTCTATGGGGTTTTTACCCAGCAAGACACCACTTGCCAAAAACAGCACGCTAAGCCATAACCAGTGCATCACGATTGCTGCTAACAGCACAATACCGAAAGTGCTTAAGGTATCGAAAACAGTTCCTGCTACCGCCATTTCAGCAAACACCCCAGCAATATAGAATGGCAAAACAGGGATAATCACTTTGGCAAGCAACATGTCAATAACATCCCTTGCTTCGTCAGTGACCTGCTTTAAATTACTCAAGCCACACTGGCTCATCGCGATACCAAAAATAAAAGCGCTAGCCAGAGCAGTCATTACCCCCATCAGCGGTGGGATTTCTATATTGATGAAGCTCGTAAGATGAGACTCCTCGACAACTTGATAAGCAACTCCACCTTCAAAAAATGGGATAAAGGCATTAACGAGTAAAAATGCCAAAGTTCCGGCAATAACAGTAGAACTATATGCAAAACCTACTGTTTTACCCAGAAGATGACCCGATCCCTTTGGTAAGCCAGCTATGCCAGAGGCGATAAAAAACAGGATTATCAGAGGAATTGTAAAATTAATGAGTTGCCCTATGATGACTTTAAAAGTGTATAACAGCTCGACCAACACTGTTGGCATGTAAAGCCCTGCCAACATACCAGCAACGATACCCGCCACTAGCTTTAATACGAGAGACATAGATTACTTCCTAGCATATTTTTAAAGACGCTGTTTTAACATGTTTTTGACCCATTTTGCTATTAATTCGATAGAGATAAACTAATTTGTACATTTTATGTATACTGAGTAGCTATCTAACGTAAATAATTGCAACCCAACGAAAACAAATTGTTTCTCTTTATTGCATATCATCTAATAAGCAGTATTCAGTCTCTGTAATCTACTTTTGTCCTTATGTTAAAAGCTGTAACCTGCTCATTCGCTGCACTTTTGTTGTCTATACCAGTATCCGCCTTGAACACCAATCAAATCCCATTTATTCAACAGGCTGCCAAAATCGATGGGCTCATTGATGATAATGTCTGGCATCAAGCGCTAGAAATTGATATCAACAACGTCACTTGGCCGTATGAAAATGAAAAGAGTCCAGTAAAGACAAGAGCCTATATCTATGAAAATGGTCAATCACTATTCGTTGCTTTTGATGCAAAAGATCCAAACCCAAACTTGATCAGGGCATTTTACAGGGATAGAGACAGGGCGTGGGAAGACGACTTAGTCGGGATCAAAATAGACTCCTTCAATAACGCACAAAGCGCTTATCAGTTTTTTATCAACCCTCTTGGAGTACAGCAAGATTCAATTGAAAATGAGCTGACAAAAAGTGAGAACGGCTCTTGGAATGGTATATGGGATAGTGCTGGTACAATAAACGAAGATGGTTTTATAGTAGAAATTGAGATACCACTGCGTGTACTTAATTTTAGTAATTCTACTGGCAACAAAACCATGGCGATGGAGTTTCTGCGATTTTTTCCTAGAAATGAACGACTACGTATCTCTAGCATGACACTGCAACATGCAAATCCCTGTTGGATTTGCCAAATGCCTAAATACCAAGGGCTGGCCAAGGCGAAGCAAAGCAGTGATATCGCGATCATTCCCACTTTAGTCGGTAATAGCCAAGAAACTCGCGATATTGAACAAGGCAAAGCAAAACCATGGCAAAAAGAGCACAATATTGAGCCTGGCCTAGACATAAAGTGGGCAATCACCCCCGACACTACTCTCAATGCAACGCTAAATCCTGACTTTTCCCAAGTTGAAGCTGACACTGGTCAATTAAGTGTTAACAATAGTTTTAGCTTATTTTTTCCCGAAAAACGCGCTTTCTTTTTGGATAACTCAGACTATTTCTTATCACACCTAAACCTGATCCATACACGTAACATTTCAACACCTGACTACGGAGTAAAATTAACTGGCAACAAAAGCGGTCACACTTTTGCTGGCTTTATCGCGAATGACGAGCGACTCAATGTTGTCATTCCCGGAAATCTGGGCTCTCGTGTGGTCTCATTGGAACGCAAAAGCGAAAACATGGCACTTAGATATCGTCGTGACGTAAATAAAGCTTTTTCATTTGGGCTTACATCAACAACGAGGCAGAGTGAAACATACAAGAACCAAGTGGCAAGTTTTGACGCAAAATATAAACCAACGAAAAGTGACTTATTTGAGTTACAACTGTTTGGTTCTGATACCCAATATGACCAACAATTTGTAGATTACCTATGTGACAGCACTCTTGCTAACTGTGATTTAACAGAAAGCGTACTACGCGTAACAGATGATGATGCGCGTGGTGTAGGCTACTACCTAAATTATGAACATAACCAAAAACACTGGAAAGCATTCTCAAGTTATCAGTCACGCGATGCTGCCGTAAGAACAGACATGGGGTTTATCACTCAAGTAGATTTCAATAAGTTTGTATTTGGAGGAGAGTATCGCTGGTATGGCACTGAGCAAAACTGGTGGAATCGAGCAAAATGGTATGGTGATTGGGATATTTCTCATAATGAGAACGGTGAACTACTAGAAAAGGAAGTGCAAACTAATTTTTCAATTAATGGACCACTCCAAAGCTTTATTGATTTCGGTGTGGAACATAGAAAGCGTACTGGATTAAGACATGACGAAACCCGCATAGCGATTGATGGTAACACCAGCTTATTCACCGAAAACTCGCAATGGACTTATTTGGAGCTAAAGCCAATGGCTGGTATCTTTGCAGGGTTAAAACTAAGTAAAAGTAATCGCGTTGATTTAGCGAATAACAGACTTGGCGATCTAACTTTTGTTCGACCCGTTATTAACCTCAATATTGGCAAGCACTTCGAACTTAGGTTTCGACATACCTATGAGAAAATGAATGCTGAAGGTGCTGATGTATATTCAGCCAACTTAACCGATGTCAGATTAACTTATCAATTTAATATAAATAGCTACTTACGGTTGGCCATCGTCAACACTAACATATCGAGAAACCCCAATAATTATATCAATGAAGTTGACGCAACCTATAAGAGTCTAAGTACGCAGCTACTGTACTCGTACAAGTTAAATCCTCAAACGGTATTCTTTGCAGGTTATTCTGATCATGGGTTCCAAGATGATGATTTATCTAAAATCATTAAAGACGATAAGCGTATTTTCATGAAGTTTAGTTATGCCTGGTTGATTTAAAAAAGCACTCTTAAATAACAATTGGCTATAAGCAAAATTGATATATCTTATAGCCAATCTTTCCTTCTATTTTGTGAAATGCGCAGTAAAGTGATGGAATACAAGCAAACCTAGATTAGGGAACACAAATGACTAAAGTATACTCAGATAACAGTCTCACTATCGGTAATACGCCTTTAGTAAAAATTAACCGCGTTTCTGGTGGTAACGTTTACGCAAAAGTTGAAGCGCGAAACCCAAGCTTCAGCGTAAAGTGTCGTATTGGTGCTTCTATGATCTGGGAAGCTGAAAAATCTGGACTATTAACGGAAGGTAAAGAGCTAATTGAGCCTACTTCAGGCAACACAGGTATTGCATTGGCTTTTGTTGCAGCTTCACGAGGCTATAAGTTAACATTAACGATGCCAAATACAATGAGCCTTGAACGTCGTAAACTGTTAAAAGCACTTGGCGCAAACTTAGTACTCACTGAGGGTGCAAAAGGCATGAAAGGTGCTATCGAAAAAGCAAATGAAATCCAAGCAAGTGACCCTGATAAGTACATTCTGCTTCAACAATTTGAAAACCCAGCAAACCCTAAAATCCACTTTGAGACGACAGGTCCAGAGATTTTTGAAGCGCTAGAGGGCAATATTGACTACTTCGTCGCAGGCGTAGGTACTGGTGGTACAATCACGGGGGTTTCTCGCTACCTTAAAAATGAAAAGGGCTTACATGTTAAATCAATTGCAGTCGAGCCTTCTGACTCACCTGTGATAACACAGACACTGGCAGGCGAAGAAGTTAAACCCGGTCCTCATAAAATCCAAGGTATTGGCGCAGGTTTCATACCTGGCAACCTTGACCTTGAGCTTATCGACGGAGTCGAGTTGGTTTCTAACGAAGACGCTATTGCCATGGCTCATCAGCTAATGAAAGATGAAGGGATCCTTGTTGGTATTTCTTCTGGCGCTGCACTTGTTGCCGCCAAGCGCATTGCTGAATTACCTGAAAATGCAGATAAGAATATTGTTGTTATCTTACCAAGTGCCGCAGAGCGCTACCTTACCAGTCCTCTATTTGCAGATACATTCTCTGAGCAAGAACTAGTGCAATAGGTAAACAGCGGTATATATCAAAATAAAGGGGCCTAGGTGCCCTTTTATTTTTTAAGTTGTTCCTTTTAATTCCCTTCACTACACTTTAGCTATCTTTTACTTTTACGGTTTAGATCATGGTTAGAGCCTTCATTCTTGTATTTCTTTTCTTTCTAAACAACAGCAGCTACGCCGAGAATTTGAATGTAGCCTACTTTAAAGAGGGACAGTTTAGAATTGTTGCAGGTGAGAAATATCAAGGTGGCTATCTATATAATAAAAAAGCCAAAAAACCTCTCATTCACCTTGTTACACTCGATTGGCCACCATACATCGGTGCGGATCTGTGTAATAAAGGATGGGCTTTTCAATTTGCGGTGGCCGTTCTGACAGATTTAGACTATCAAGTTTTTGTTGAGTTTTTACCTTGGGCACGAGCAGTAAGAGCCGTTGAAACAGGCAAAGCCGATATTCTCTTTCCTGAGTATTATATTGAAGATTCAGCGCCATCGGATAATCACAAAGACAAAACTCGTCGAGAGTTACTCGCATTATCTAACGCATTTCCTGGCGGTGAGATTGGATTTCTTAAACGCCGTGGTGAAGAAGATAGATTTGATGGTAACTTAAATTCAGTCAAGAATGAGCTCATCGGGGTGGTCAGAGGTTATCAAAATACCCCTGAGTTTGATGCTATGATGGACAATGGTGAGTTTATTACTGTTGAAGCTGTAAACGACTTACAGCTTGTAAAGCTGCTAGTTGGAAAGCGTGTTAACTTGGTGATCGGCGATCCTAAAGTCCTTCGATTTACGGTTAACTATTCTGATTTACCGCGTTCAGAAAAAATAGAGTTATTGCGAAATATCGAAAATGTTACTCCCCCAATTCAGTACAACCATCTCTATTTTGCATTGAGTAAGCAAAAACCCCATTGGCGTGAATTACTTAAGGACATAAATCGCAACCTTTATCAATTCGAAAATAGTGGTGAAACACAAAGGATGATCGATATGGTTAGTAGTGAATGCTATTAATATTAGTAATTTATTAAAAGCAAAGTCATTGGTATGGAGACTTAGCTAACTAGCAGCTTCCGTGCTATCAAAAAACAGTTGATTATCATCGTAAATTTGAAGCCAAAGTCTTTTAATCACTTTGCTCATACCAAAGAGCCTACACATTTTGTAGTCAAATCAACACCAATAAATGACTAATTAGAAGTATATTCACGTGATATGTGTCAAACTGACTGTTATGGATTGCTGCTCGGGGTAATTAGTTAGTTAATACCAAGGTATTTATGAACTTGAACAGACAGACGCCAGTTTTTTGCCTTACAGTTGTCAATCGCCAACTTAGTCGCTTTTGCTTTTTGACTAATAGGTTGAAGATAAACTAACTTAGGCTCAATATTAGTGTCTTTAAATAATCGCTCTAACTCTTCAATATGCTTTTGCATCGCGACAGGATGTTTAATCTCATCTGCTCGAGCCATCGCGCTTGGCAACACTTTATAACCGCCACGCATATTAATCTTTGGCGATACTGTCACCCATGTCTCTTTAGGGGCTAAAATTTCGAAAGTGCCACTGGTCTCGATTTGTGTGCTATACCCTTTATCATGAAGCAAGGTACACAATGGCCTCAAATCAAACATGCAAGGCTCACCACCGGTGATAACAACATGCTTTGCTTGATAGCCTCGCGATTCGAATGTAGCCAAAATATCATCGGCGCTGGCATTTGCCCAAAACTCTGAATCTGCCTTTTTTTCAACTGTTTCGCTTAAGGAAACGATGAATGTATCGTTTGTTTCCCATGTTTGTTTTGTATCGCACCATGAGCAACCTACGGGACATCCCTGTAAACGGAGAAAGATCGAAGGTGTACCTGTAAAGCTAGCCTCCCCCTGAATTGTTTCGAATATTTCGTTAACCTTGTACAAAATGGCCCCGTGTTTAAGATAAAATTGTCGAAAATTACCGCTAGAAAATTGTTATTTACCCAGCGGCCGTGTAGTATATCGCGCCCTGAAGTAAACCTCTATCAAAATCGAGGCAAAACACCTATGAGCGAAAAAGTTGTCGTAATTTATTCTGGCGGAATGGATTCTTACACCGTATTAAACAAGGCCGTCAACGAGGGGCATGAAGTCTACGCATTATCTTTCAATTATGGTCAACGACATGTAAAAGAGCTACAAGTCGCCGCGAATGTTTGTAAAAAGCTTGGCGTCGCTCATAAGGTTGTTGATATTTCAGCGATAAACCAATTGCTAGCAGGCTCGAGCTTAACCGATGACATAGAAGTCCCCGAGGGACACTATGAAGAGGAAAGCATGAAGAGCACAATTGTGCCTAATAGGAATATGATTTTACTCTCTCTTGCTGTTGGATATGCGGTTTCTTTACAGGCGAGTAAAGTATTTTACGGTGCGCATTCAGGTGATCATGCTATTTACCCTGACTGCCGTCCTGAGTTTGTCAAAAAAATGGATGATGTTTGCCGCATCGCAAACTACGACGCTGTTGAAATCGTGAGCCCGTACCTTAACAACTCGAAGATTGATATTTTAACAGACGGACTAGAGATGGGATTAGATTACGCTGACACTTGGACATGTTACAATGGACGTGAGAAAGCCTGCGGAAAGTGTGGAGCATGTCAAGAGCGCCTTGAAGCGTTTGAGCTTAACAATGCTACGGATCCTCTCCCGTACGAGTAACCATCTTTATGAAGGGGAAGCACAAAGTATTTAAGTGACTTGAGCCCCCCTTCGCTACACGCAACTATAATAAAAAAGCTTGCTTCGTATTGTCAAAAACAATACGAAAAACACTTCCCTTCCCTGTTTTACTCGTAAGTTGAAAAACAATGTTCAGTGTTATACCGATTAGTCTTAATACTTGTTCAATTTGAAGGGTCAAATCTGACGCTGACTACGTTAAAAATTTCTTTTTAGAACAACTAAGTAGCAAAATTTTGACCTTACCTATACCTTGGCGTGAGCAGGACCCGGAAGCGAAGTTATCTACAAGGTTTTCTCGCCTCAAAATACATCACTTAATTAAAACAATTGGTATAAATGAGCACGAGCATACCTTATTTGCGCTAATTACAGATCCTACAGCCAAGTAAAAGCTTTTATGCAAGGTCAGGTGGTTACTTAACCGGTAATGTAACGCCTTCAAACAGCTTATCAATATCATCCTGATTGCGTAGTAAACTTGCCCGCTCAACAACATCCTTTGTTAAATGTGGAGCAAACCGCTCAATAAAGTCATACATGTACCCCCTTAAAAAACTTCCCTTTCTAAAGCCAATTTTTGTGGTACTAGCTTCAAAGAGGTGACTGGCATCGATACAAACTAAATCGCTGTCTGACTTTTCATCCAATGCCATAGAGGCCAATACACCTACCCCCAATCCCAAACGAACATAGGTTTTTATTACATCAGCGTCTGTCGCAGTAAACACGATATGTGGCTCTAATCCATGTGCATTAAATGCTTTATCAAGCTCAGAGCGACCTGTAAAACCGAAAACATAGGTGATCAACGGGTACTTCGCTACATCTTGAACCGTCAATGCTTTACCTTTTTGTGCCAATGGGTGATCTTTAGCGACCACAATACTTCGATTCCAGTGGTAACAGGGTAACATGACCAAGTCGCTATATAAGTGCAAAGCTTCCGTCGCAATCGCAAAATCAGCATCGCCCCGGGCCGCTGCATCAGAAATTTGCTGAGGTGTGCCTTGATGCATGTGTAAAGATACCGCTGGGTATTTTTGCATAAACCCCTGTATAACCGGAGGCAACGCATAGCGAGCCTGAGTGTGCGTTGTCGCGATATTTAACTTTCCTTGATCCGGCAAGGTATGTTCGTTTGCGACCGCCTTAATTCCCTCAACTTTACTCAAAATTTCGCGCGCAATATTAATTATTTCATTTCCCGCCCCAGTTACATGTGTTAGATGTTTGCCACTGCGGCCAAAAATTTGTACACCCAACTCATCCTCGAGCATACGTACTTGCTTCGAAATACCTGGTTGAGAAGTATATAAGCTTTCCGCCGTTGCTGACACATTTAGGTTGTGATTCAACACTTCGACGATGTATCTCAATTGTTGTAATTTCATATTGCTTTTATTCTTATGATCTCTATTAAGTCGGGTATCAGCCAATGGCTGACTTATATAAGTTTGCTAAGTTTAGCGTATAGTATTGTTGTTCGCCCACAACAACACATACACAGTGCACGTGCTTGGCTTTTCGGTCAGTCGTAAGGACCATTGCTTTGTCATAACTACGTAAGGTGTTAATTCACAAACTGAAAACGGCTTGTAGTTTTAAAGCGGATATCACCTCTGCGTCGGTTTAGAAAATATACTGTTTTACCTTATTGGGCTTTGATACCAAGTCATTGCATGAACATTTAATGTAACGAAATCAAGTGCTATTAGGATAAAATGACACGTTAACATTTTAAACACTTAAGCTCTAGGCTAGCATATTTGCTTATAATGAGGTAGACGAGGAGGTGTAAATATCTTTATTTTCCTGTTCAATTTTGCTTTTCGTTTTCTGCGCACGCTCAGAGTCTTCAAACGCCCTTTGTTTAGTGTTCAACTATATTTTACTAAAATTAAGCATGCGCGTTAGCATCAGCTATACTAAAAAATGATGAATTCCTTATCTTTTTTTTCGTTGAATTGTCGTAAACCTGTTCAGAATAGTAAGAATTCATGTAAGATAAAAAAATTAGACTGGTTGTTTGCATGAAAGAGATTTCAGTATGTTTGTTTCGATTATAATAATGTTGATTGTTGCACTTATCGTCATAGCTGTGTGGGTGAGCGCAATCCAGCAACATAAAGAGAAACAAGAAGCAGAGAGGCGCAAGGAGCTTGCTAAGCAAAAGCGCGTAATAGAAGAAGCCGAAGACGTCATTATGAATGGCAGTAATATCCCGATGTCTGAAGCGATGATTCGGATTATTCAGCGTCGAGTGCACGATGCGCTTGCGGCGATGGTGGAGTTGTCGCCAACATCAAAAGAGTTAAAAAGTCGATTACACGAGTCTCAAGAGCGTTTAAACTCTACACCTGAAAAGACCGCAGACTCTGATACTATTGCCCTACCCGATAACGACAAACAAATTATCTCTTTAGTCCAAGGGATAAAAAAGCTGCGTCAGTTACTTCGCTCTGAGCACAGTAAAGGTAAAGTTGATACGCAGCTATTTGTAAATGAAGATCGGAGGCTTGAGCGCTTTCAACTGAGAATAAATGTAGAAAGTCAAATCAAACGAGGCCTCTCAGCACGTACTGCAAACATGGTCGGTTCTGCTAGGCAATACTTTGAAAAAGCATACGCGACAATATGTGCAGTTTCACATAACGACGAATATGTAAAAGAAAAAAAAGCACAGCTTGAAAGCTATTTGGAAGAGATAAGTAGCGAGCTTAGAGCCTCTAACGCATCGGCTGTGAAAAAGAAAGCAGAACAAGAACAAGATGATTTAGACGTTTTGTTTGCGCCTAAGAAGAAGTGGTGATCCCAGAGTTTTAAGTAAAAGGTTGGCAATCCAGCCTTTTACTAATAAACCTGAGCTTCTGATAATTAATACCTTTCTAGCAGCCAGTTAGCGCTGACTGCGTTAAATTCACTTCTAACAGCCAACTAGTGGTGCGTAAACTCGCCTTGTCTATATAATGTAGCTACCTTAGCGGAAGCGATGTTTTCCCTAAAACTCTCAGGTCTAGACAAGGAACAAAACTAAGCTGTGCTCTAGCAACAATGAGTTAGCTCATTCCTTATCCCAACCTCAAGTTAATTAGTTATATATTGCGTGTTGGTTACGTCACTGCAAACTTGATAATAAACAAAAAGGTCAATATCCAGACACTGATACTTATTTCATTGGCTTTATTACACATCAATTTTACCGCTGTATAGGAAATAAAGCCCAATGCGATGCCATGAGCAATAGAAAACGTCAGCGGCGTCATTAACAACACGACACTCACAGGTATAGCATCACTCATTTCATCCCAGTTAATCAGCTTTAAGTTTTGCAGCATCAAGACAGAAACATACAATATTGCCCCGGCAGTCGCATAAGCAGGAACCATTTGAGCTAAAGGCGCAAAAAACATCATTAACAAAAAGCATAAACCAACAACAACGGCAGTTAAGCCTGTACGCCCGCCTACTGAGACTCCCGAGACCGACTCAATATACGATGTTGTCGTTGACGTACCAAGAACCGAGCCGGCTATTGTTGCCGTGCTATCGGCAGAAAGCGCTCGACCTAAACGCGGCATTCTGCCATGTTCATCAGACAACCCCGCTTTTTGAGTAACTGCCACAAGTGTGCCACTGGTATCAAATAAATCTACGAATAAGAATGCAAAAACAACACTTAGCATTGAGAGCTCAAAAATTCCGCTTAAGTCTAACTGCATATAAGTGGGCGCTATACTTGGTGGTATATCTACGACTCCATGGTAGTCAACCAAGCCCATCCACCATGCAATAACGGTTACTAGCAAAATGCTAATCAAAACGCCGCTTTTAACTTCGCGATACATCAACGCTGCGATAACAAAGAAACTCGCAATGGCTAATAAAGGTCCAGGAGAGGTAATATCACCAAGTTGTACTAAGGTGGCAGGACTGGCCACAATAATTTGCGCATTTTTAAGCGCTATCAAGGCCAAAAACGCGCCAATACCAGCTGCAATCGCGCGTTTTAAAACGAGAGGTATTGCTTGAATTACCCATTCTCTTATTTTGAATATACTCAATAACAAAAAAAGGCAGCCAGACATGAAAACGGCACCTAAGGCACTTTGCCACGTGTATCCCATGCCAAGTACTACACCATAAGTGAAAAAAGCATTTAACCCCATACCTGGCGCTAATGCCAATGGGTAATTAGCCCATAACCCCATGATAAAGCAACCAATTGCAGCTGCGATACAAGTTGCCACAAAAGCAGCGCCATGATCCATACCTGCTTCTGCAAGCATTGCTGGGTTAACAAAGACAATATAAACCATGGTGACAAATGTCGTTAAGCCTGCGATCACCTCCGTTTTTACATTGGTGTGCATGGCTTGTAGTGAAAATAAGCGTTCGAGCATAAGTATAATTTACGATTTAGAGGAACAAGTGGTTGGATTTTAACACGAATCACTTTAAAACTCGGACAAATTAGTTAAAATTCAGCTACACTCTGCTTATAAATATTATTGCGAATATAGATATGGATCAAAACAGCACTGATAACTCAGCAAATCATGACTTAGAGCAGCAGCTGCTGAATGTGCTTGAATTTGTCACTTCACCATTAACAGCAGATGCAAAATTTCCAGATACCCTTGATAATGCACAAGCGCTGAAGAAAGGTTTATATTATTTAAAAGAAAAGTCCTTTCCACTTGCAGCAAAGTGGCTACGTTTAGCAGCCATGTCGGGAGAATTAAAAGCACAGTTCTTTTTGGGATTACTATTTATGAAAGGTCAAGGCATTCCACCTAGTCCGTTTCATGCAGCAGCATGGCTTACTCTGGCAAGTAGCCAAGGTCATAAAGGGGCTGAGCAAGTACTACAGGATGTGAGAAGGTTTCTGACGACTAAACGCTATCGCGATGCCCAATGTTACGCGGCAACGCTTTACGAACAAATTCATCAACTTCAGCATATAAGCCGCTAGCTATTGCAAACGAACTCACTGACTCACGCGCCACAGTGACGGTTTCAAATGCGTCATACTAAGAAACAGTCACTGCAAAATATCTAACACTTTAACCCATGTTGTCTGTCGTACACCCACCGTTATTACACGTCCGTAGAAACAATTTGACTGACTTAATTGATATTTTGGCATCCACAAACATTAGCAATGTAAAACACAATAGACTTATTATATCTTTATTTTCAGATGGTTAATACTTCAACAGCTGAAACAAGAGAGTCAATTAAGAGTTATTTAAAAACTATAAGTTACCTCTTTGCATATCCAAACCGCGGATTATTGAAATAATCTAAGCTTAAATAAAAAAGCTTGCGTTCGACGCATTGAACTTGGTGCTGCCTGGGTAGAGTTGTCTAAAAAATTCACAATTGTTCTTGCATTAAACAACTGTATAAACTACTGTATACACATACTGTATAAATAGCCAGTGAGTTAATTATGTTACGTACCGACGCATCTCTCATCGCAACACCTACTACGTACAATGCAGCAAATCGCATAAATGAAGTGTGGGTAGAAGATGAAATTACCGCAAGTCTTGCGCTACTAAAAGTCTTACATACATGCCAAAACAAGCATGCTTGGACATTGCTCATCGCTCCGGACAACGTACCTAACAAATCTTTACTAGAGAGTGGTTCTGTTGATACGAGTAAGCTACTAGTGATTAGGAAAAAACATATTTATGACCTTGAGTACGTGCTTAAAAGTGCTATCAGCAACGGAAACTTTGCGTCGGTCGTATTGTGGAAAGACTTTTCATCAGCGAAGGCAATCAAAGAGATGCAGCTTCCGGCTTCTGATGTCATAATCCATTGTTTTCAAGGTATGTAAAACGCTACAATAGCGAGACATAACCTCAGATAAAATGTCACTATGTTTTGCTATTGCAACTCTTCTACTTCATATTCACAATGTTGTGAACCCTATATAACTGGTGTAAAAACCGCAGAAACACCTCAAAAATTAATGCGCTCTCGCTACAGTGCGTATTGTGTTAAAGATGCAGATTACATCCATAATACATATAGTTCCGCAAAACGGCCTGATAATAGTGTTGGAGATATTGCTGCTTTTGCAGACTATGCCAAGTTCATCAAACTTGAGGTGCTCGAAGAAATAGCAAATGAACCATCGGGAATTGTTGAGTTCAAAGCATATTATATTGCTGAAAATTGTCTCTATACCTTACATGAAAGGTCAAGCTTTATCGTTGAACAAGGAGCATGGAAATACGTTGACGGTGAGCTTTATGACACACCAGTTACTAAAGTTGGGAGGAATGACCTTTGTCCGTGTGGTAGTAATAAGAAGTACAAAAAGTGCCATGCCACTTGAGCACTCTCAGCCCCGCGTATTTGCCTCAGCTTGCCATAACCCTATCATGATGAGTCTTATTGCATGCTCAAGCTGACCTATTTGAGTTAAAAATAGTGGACGCACACCAATTATCTTAATCAAGAAAGCTATTTTGAAGTAAGGAAATATTGTCGATAACTAGGCTATTTTATTGGTATTGATGCTGGTGCGGTAAAATAAGGGCAAAATGTACAAGGTGGTGTGAACAGATCCGCGAGATTTCACAGAGCTTAGGCACTAGTACGCAGCATTTCTTGCATTCCCCCCGCTGCGACCTGATCATAAAATGCCGCAGCATCTAGTTGTTTGTCTGTCACAAGCGTGAGCTTACCCAACGATTTAGCAAGCCTATTTTTAGCTGCAGGTTCAAGGTTTTCAACAACTTCCAGTGGAATATGTTTTTTGTCATTTCGCGCTGCAAGAGGCTCGGGGTGTAAGTTTTCTTTCAGCCTGAATGTTGTCATCGCACCAGAAGCAATGAGCTGTGCATTATGCTGCCCAATAAGCATATTGTACTGTTCAGGAGCAAGGGGTTTTTGAGGGCCAATTTCAAATTGTCTTTTTAACGCTGCCTCGGAGCTGTCTTTCTCACTTTGTTCGGATTTTGGTAAATGAAATTGGCTAAAATCTAGTGCATCTGTTGATAACATAGACAACAGCATTGCAAAGTCAGCTGAACGCGTTTCATGAACACAAACGTTCAACGCTGATCCTAGTTGCGACTCTGAGATTAAAATGCCATCAATTTGCATGTATTCCAACCGATTATTTTACCGTTTAAGAATATATCGACATTTTTCAGAAAAACTTTAGTACTTTTCTTTACTTCGAAAAAAACTTTGTTATTATCACCGCCGTTGTTTAGGAGGGGTTCCCGAGCGGCCAAAGGGATCAGACTGTAAATCTGACGGCTCTGCCTTCGCTGGTTCGAATCCAGCTCCCTCCACCATCAAACAACACCTACAATTTGTTCAGGAGGGGTTCCCGAGCGGCCAAAGGGATCAGACTGTAAATCTGACGGCTCTGCCTTCGCTGGTTCGAATCCAGCTCCCTCCACCA
>NZ_RCSQ01000065.1:0-20330 GCF_004103255.1 Pseudoalteromonas sp. PS5 | reverse complement strand
TCCCGAGCTGGGGTTAATTAAGCAAATTGGTATAAAGGCCACATAAAACTTGCGGCTAAAAAAGTATAAGTTATTCGAAGTCCGGTTTGATGAATATGAGGCATTTTAGCTTTTTGGCGATAGTTGAGTACCTAGCCACAGAGTGTGAATAGGGGATAAACTTGCATGCAAATTAATTAGCCGATGATGTAACAATTGACACAGTTTGAAACGAATTTACTTTAGACTTTTTTGCTGTGCTTGCTACACTTTATTTGTTCCCAAAACCAATTAGACACCGATCCCTAAGCATTGTGATATGGATCGGTATCTTTATTTATAGGATTAGCATGAGTTTATTAAAAAGTGCACTTATTAAGACTTTAAAAAGTAAATCTACTCAGCAGGTCGCTTCGGTCGTGCTTGATAAAGCATTGAAGCAGGGAAAGGAGTTCATAGATTCACGAAACACGCAAATGAAAAGTGAGACTGATGAGTTAGTATTGGGACTTCAGCACCTATTAGTGCAGAAGCCAACGGATGGTATTTATTCCATTTCGCTTTCAAGCTGTAAAATTAGAGTTAAAATATCATCAGGTGCCATCGCCCAAATAGATAAAATTTAAAATATTCTCCTTTTCTGTAAATTTCTATTCCTCACCACCGTCAGTTAACCGATTTATCTTTATTTAACCAAGGGTTGGGTTTAAATGCTCGAAACTTGATATGTACTGTAATCTGATAGTCTCAATGACAAATTATGACTGAGCTTATGCTCAAACTTTAGGTCGGGATAAGCAGTTAGTTAGTCAACTTAGGTGCCTCAGCACAATATTGCTCTAGCCAGAAGTGATATTCTTAATATATGGCAAATTTATACATCAAAAGCAGCTCTATTCAAGCAAAACTAACGCTGTAGTACGCGATAATGGTTTCCTTTTTGGAAACAGTGGAGATGGTATTGTGATTTCTACTTCGCGCATTTGAGCCCCTCCAACCAAGATATAAATCACCTCACTATTCCATAATGTTATATAAAATATATTGTATACATTGTGTATTTAATGTTAGAAAAATAAAACCCAATCGGATAGACCCGTTGGGTTTGGATACACAACATAAAGGTAACTTATGAAAACAACAAAATTTACGTCAGTCATGGTCGCGTTAGCAATGGCAGGAGCGGTAAACGCCCATCAAGAGTCAGAGCGATTATTTAAGCCATTAGAGGCGTCGAGCCAGGCAAAAATTAATATCTCGCATGGTCATGAACACAACGCCAAACGGGATAAAGCGCCGGTCGCCGAGAGTGAAGCTATGCAAGTTAGCCCATTACTCGCCGCACAAACTTCTCAAGTCAATACATTTAATGCTGACCGCAGCGAGCAGTTAAGCGTTTGCGACTTAGCTAGTCTGGCAAATGCCAACAGCAGTCAAATTGTTGCTGAAGTCAAGCTGCAAGGGGCAAGTTGTATCAATGCGCTATTTTCGGCTGAAAGCAGTACTCAATCAAAAGTGTTTACTTCTGATAAAATGTATGCCGCTGCGCAAAGCACAAAAGCGCTTTCTCAGAGCTACGCTGGCAACGGTAGCTCTGATCTAGAAGCTTTATACTTATTTATTCGTGCTGGTTTTTACGTTGAGTTTTATAACGACCAAGTGAGTTTTGCAACTTGGGTAAAGCCTGCTGTGAAAGAGGCTTTGGATGCGTTTGTAAATAATAGCCACTTTTACGATGACAATGATGCACATGGCAAAGTCTTAAGCGAAGCAATAATCACCATGGACTCGTCTGAGTTGCAAGACAGCTACCTGCCAGTAGTGAAGGCTTGGCTAGCAAAATGGAATGAAAGCTATGGGCAGAAATGGAATATGCGAAGCGCGGTAAATGGCATTTTTACGATTTTATATCGTGGACAATGGAATAGTAACTTCGTAGCGCAGGTAAAAAATGATCAAGAGCTAGTCCAATTATTAGGTAACTTTACGGCGCAAACTTGGATGATAAACTCTGATTCACAATACCTCATTATCAATGCTGCAAGCGAACTGGCAAGACTAAAGCTATATGATGGTGCAGCAATACAAGACAACGTAGACAATCAACTAGTGTCACTATTTTCACGCTATGAGAGCTATGGCTTTGGGGATGGAGTATGGTTGGCTGCGGCTGATGTTGCAACGTATTACTCGGATTGTAGTAAGTTTGATATTTGTGACTTTGACAAAGAGCTAGAAGCGAAAGTTCTGTCACAGCAGCATAGCTGTAGCGATACCATTAAAATACGTGCACAAGAGTTAACACCCGTACAGCTGACATCTGCTTGTGAAAAAATGGAAGCAGAGGAAGTGCGTTTCCACGATATGCTTGAGACAGGTCGCTTACCCGTAGCAGACGATAACAATGATTTTCTTCAGGTTAATATCTTTAACAGTAGTTCAGACTATAAAAAATATGCTAAAGCCATTTTTAAAATAAGCACAGACAATGGTGGTATGTATCTGGAAGGGGATCCAAGCGATGTGAATAATATTGCCAACTTTGTTGCTTACGAGGCAAGCTATGCTAAACCCGATCACTACATCTGGAACTTAGAGCATGAGTATGTGCATTACCTTGATGGTCGTTTTGACTTGTATGGAGGATTTAATGCCCCAACCAAACCAATCGTGTGGTGGAGTGAAGGGGTTGCTGAATACATCGCAAACCTTAACGACAATCAAGCTGCTATCGATACGATTCAAGATGGCTCCACCTATACGCTAGCTGAAATCTTTAGCACCACTTACGATGGATTTGACCAAGATAGGATCTATCGTTGGGGATATTTAGGTGTCAGATTTATGTACGAAAGACACTTTGATGAAGTAAAGGCAATGCGACAAGAAACCAGAACCGCAAATTGGGATGGTTATCAAGAGCGTGTCAATCGTTGGGCGTCTCAGTATCAGTCTGAATTTGTGCAATGGTGTAATAGTTTGGTTGATGGCGGACAAAATAGCGCGCCGACATCACAAATTAATGGCCCATATACAGGGACTGCTGATCAAGCCATTCAGTTTTCTAGTCAAGGAAGCATAGATCCAGATGGTGACACATTAACGTATCTTTGGAGTTTTGGAGACGGTAGTGAGAGCAACATCGCTAATCCCACACATAACTATACTCAACCTGGTGAGTATCAAGTAAGTCTTACGGTTATGGATCCTGCCGGTTTAAGTCATGTAAGTAATACGATTGCTTCCATAAGTGCAGCGTCATCAGAAAAGTTACGTTCAGGAAGTCCAGTAATTATTTCAGGTGAACAAGATGAACAACTTACCTTTTCCATTGACGTTGCTGCGGGTGTAGACAAATTAATTTTGACGACATCTGGAGGAACAGGAGATGTTGATCTGTATGTAAAAGCGGGAACAGCGCCAACATTCAATGAATTTGATTGCCGGCCTTATAAATCTGGTAACGAAGAAATATGCGAAATTGCTACCCCGGAAGCCGGCACTTATTACCTTATGCTACATGGTTACAATCGCTTTGAAAATGTTCAGTTATTAGGAGAGATCCAAACTAAGTCAACGGTTGAGGATATGTGCAAGTCTCAAGGTAGTATATCCAATGGCAGATTAACAGCCGGTAAAACGGTGTGTCTAGGTAGCCAAGATCCGATGTGGTTTAGCCTTGAAAATGTAAGTGCACAGCAATCAATTGTAATACAAACTGCCCATGGCAGCGGTGACTTGGGGCTTGAGTACAGTAATGGGGGATGGCCAAATGGTAGCAATGTGGAGGCTAGCTCTTTTAATCAAGGTAATGTTGAATGTATCGAGCTCGGTGCACAATCTTCGTATTGGGGATATATAAAAGTATCAGGTGCCCCAGCTGGTGCATCAATCAAAGTATCGTATAACGCGGGGAGCTGCAATTAGCTATAAGAGGGTAATCGACTATAATGTTCGAGGAGCTTTATGAGCTCCTTTTTCGTTACCCAGAGAATGATGTGACAGTTTTACTCAAAAGAGGCTAGGCTGTATTGATAATATAATACCAATTAGACTTAATACTTGCTCAATTTGAAAGTGTAAATCTGACGCTAACCGCGTTAAAAATGTCTTATTTAGAACAACTAAATAAGACATTTTCCTTGCTTACTTGGATGTAGATACCTGAGCGAGAATAGAACGCGGTAGCGGAGTTATCGACAAGATTTTCCCGCCTCAAAATAGATCACGTAATTAAGATAATTGGTATAAGTGCTGTGTAAGTGATGAGGCCTGTGGTGTTAAAGATAGCTTTTCTTTCTACTTTTCTATTTCTGTTAGGGTCGTTTCCAGCATATAGCGCTCTGCAACAGACACTATATGTGTATCATAATAAGCCGCCATACATCACAGACTTAGACGCTCGTGAAGGCCTCTATTTTGATATTGTCAGGCTGATAAATAGTCATGCGACTGAGCTGCAGTTTGACTTGCGATTTATTCCCCGCAAGCGTCTGGATAAACTGCTTCAAGAAGCACAGTTACCAGGCTTTATATTAGGGGTTAACCCAGCTTGGTTTGGGGACATAAAAAAACAGAAGTACCTTTGGAGCAGCCCATTAATGTATGACACGGATGAATTCGTCTCTCATATTGAACATCCGTTTGAATATTATCATCCAAGCTCGTTGTCTGGCAATTTGGTCGGTACAATCGCTGGTTACTATTATCGATACCTTGATCAAAAAAATGAATATTCAAAAGTGCAAAGAGTAGATGTTAATTCTGAGGAAGCCTTACTAGAAATGGTGTTGAAAAAACGGGTTAATGTTGCCATTGTCAGCCGCTCGACCACAGAGTATTTAGCCACTAAAAATGGTTGGAAAGAGGTGTTTTACTTTTCTCAAAATCCACATGAGACATATTACCGAGCGATTATGGCACCAGAGTCACTCAAAGCAGAATTTACGTTACTACAACATGCACTAGACTCTGAGTTATTTAAAAAGCAACTTGTGACGTTGCTGAAAAGTTATCATTTAGTCTACTGAAAAATCAAACTACAGTGGTGCCAAGTGGATGCTAACGTGCAACATCAATTTTAACTACAACATGAGCGCTAATCGTTGAGTGTATAACGGGCGGCATTAACGCTATTTTTCGAATCACGACAGCTGGGCGTTACGTTACCAGCTACCTGTATTTTCCATCGATTTCCACGGCTCTTGTGGTGGTAGTGCATCACCCTGTTGCAGTAATTCGATAGATATACCATCAGGTGACTTGATAAAGGCCATGTGGCCGCACCGAGGAGGCCTATTTATAATTACGCCGGCTTCTTGCAGTTTATGGCAAAGATCGTAAATATTTTCAACGGCAAAAGCCAAGTGCCCAAAATTACGACCGCCATCATATTTTTCGGGATCCCAGTTGTAAGTTAGCTCAATCGTGGGTGAAAAGCTTTCTCGCGCTTGCTCTGCTTGCTCAGGGGCTGCAAGATAAATCAAACTAAAACGACCTTGCTCACTGTCATACCGTTTTACCTCAATAAGCCCCAATAGATCACAATAAAAATTAAGTGACTCATTTAGATCGCTTACACGAACCATGGTGTGTAAATATTTCATTACTTATTCCTTCTGGGTTACTAACATCAATTTTAAAGCTTTACCTCATGGATTAAAAGCGAAGGCTTAACTTTATAAAAATGAGGCGAATTTCTGGCAATTTCTACATCGGGTAGTTAAGCTTTTTGACGGTGGATAACGAATTAAAAGAAGGTGCTCGATGATGGCAGAACTTCCAGAGGTAATTGATAGCATGACAGACATCGTATCATGCTTAAATACAAGTGAGTCTTTGGAGCATTTTTTATTAAATGTTCACTGTATTGTGCAAAAAATTACCTATGCCGATAATTTTTATGTTGTGTTGCAACGTCAAGATGGCTCATTTGAGTTTCCTTATTTTCATGACGTCAAGGATAGTATTTCACTAGATGAGTTAAATAATTTAACTACAGCTGAGTTAAACAAGACGCTGACCTATTATGCGCTTAGTTCAGATAGCGTAAAAAATTACACCGAGCACTCGCTAAAGGCACTCACTTCCACAGGTGTTATCGATATGCTAGGGAGCTTTCCCAAACAGTGGTTGTGTTTCCCATTAATGAATAAAGACAAGCATTTAGGTGCTTTTGTACTCCAGTCTTACCGCCGTCAAGATGAATACTCAGACAGCATGGTAGATCTTTTATACACGGTGAGTCATGTAATCGCTTCTGCAATGGATGCTTTTGCAAACCAGCAAGCATTAATTGACGCCAATCAAGCATTAAGAAAACACGAATTAGAGTTAGAAAAAACGGTACAAGCGCGAACCTTCGAACTTCAAGCGAGCCTGTCTGAATTGCAATCAGAAATCGACAAACGCAAAGCGCTTCAAGAAAAGCTGGAATTTGATGCCTATCACGATAATCTCACGCAGCTTGCCAATAGAAAGTATTTGTTAAATGAGTTACAAAAATTATCCGCGCGTTCATCTCGTCAGCCAATTAATGTGTACCTAGGATATTTAGATTTAGATAATTTTAAACCAATCAATGACACTCATGGTCATCATAGTGGCGATGAAGTGCTGGTACATGTTGCTAGAAGACTGCAGGAGACAGTAAGGGAGTATGACTTTGTATGTCGGATTGGTGGAGATGAATTTGTGTTTGTTATTAATGAAAGCATTGCATCAGACATGTTATCTCGATTAACAGAACGTATTCGCTCTGAGATTAACCAAGATATTTTGTTGAGTAATGGTCAGCTAGTACAGGTTGGTTGTAGTATTGGAGTGGTGATTGCTGAAGGGGTGAGCGTGAGTGCTGAGTCGTTGTTAAAAAGGGCGGACAATGCACTTTATGAAGCAAAGAAGCAAGGTAAAAATCAGGTCTCATTTAGCTTTGAACCACGCTGAACTTGAGATTAAGATCCTTATATTTATCATGTTTTTATAATTTCTTTTGGTGATTGCATGTTGGCCTTTGCTTTACGTTGGTGATTGTTTTAGGATCAAGCTTTACAGATAAAACAATTGCATTCTATGACCATTAGGCTGATCTTTATTGCACTTATTTGCTTTACCTTGACGGCAAAAGCTGTTGAAGTTCAAAATCTATATGAGACTTCACTGACCGTTAGCGATAAATCTCGTGCGACACGGGCTAAAGCGAGCCAACAGGCGCTGTTAAAAGTATTACAAAAGCTCACCGGTAAAGCTGACGATTTTTCTCATTCGGCAATTCAGTCAAGCCTAAGGCGGATCTCGGACTACATGTTGAGATATGAATATTACGACATGCAAGGCGCAACGAAAATAAAGGTTGAATTTGAGCCGGGGAAAGTTGAAGAGCTGGTTAGAGAAGCAGGCTTACCTCTTTGGGGAAATCGACGCCCGATGATTGCTATTTGGATGGTAATTGAAGACAACTTTCAGCGTGATTTCGTGACACAAGAAAGCTACCCCCAATTAGAACGATTAATTTACGATACCGCTGATGAATGGGGAGTGCCTGTTGTTGTCCCCTTGATGGACTTAGTAGACCGAAGTAGCGTTAGTATTGCTGAAGTATGGGGAAACTTTTCCAACGAAGTGGAGTCTGCATCACGTCGGTATGAAGCCGAACGTGTTATTACTGCAAGGTTGTTTCAACCTCCTCATACCAGCTCTTGGCAATTAGATTGGCGTTATACTGATGCAGAGCTTTTTGAACCTGAGCAATATGTTGGCGATAAACAGCAAGTGATCATTGATATGATAAATTATGTATCTAGTACTTTGGCTCAGCAATACGTAATAGATCCTAATCAAACGCAAGATGTGCACCGAACAGTGATTACGGTCGATCAATTATTATCCTTTGCTGATGTTGAGCATGCTAGGCGTAGGCTACTGTCTATGAGCACAGTGATGGATGTTGACGTCATCTATCGAGCAAAAACGGCTGTCAAGTTTGCCATTGAGCATACTTCAACAGTTTCTGATTTGCGTAAAACAATAGGCTTAGAGCAAAGCTTTAAAATATTCGTTGACCCTAGGGCGTACTACCAAATTGCCGATGATGGTAATTTAAAATATAACTGGGTGGGTCGCTAAGATGGAATCGCCACGTCAAATGGCATTGCCCGTCACATTACCTGATGACGAAACATTTTCTTCTTATTTCGGTGGTGAAGCTTCCTTAGAAGTAAGCCACCTAAAAAATGGCCTAGCTCAGCGCTTAGCGGGGTTTCAATATACTTATTTGTGTGGATTAGCAGACTCTGGCAAGTCGCATTTACTCTATGCTACTTGTATCGAAGCTCAGGAATTAGGGCTTTCCACTATTTTGCTGTCATTGCGAGAAGTACTCGACTTCGGCCCTTTGGTGCTTGATGGTTTAGACGCCTTAGATGTTGTGTGCATCGATGATGTCCATTTGGTTGCTGGGAACGAAGCATGGGAAAAAGCATTATTTAACTTTTTCAATCGCTTCAACGAAAAAGGTAAGTGTCTAGTGGTGACTGCAGACTTACTTCCTAATATGCTAAACCTGTCGTTACCAGACTTAGAATCGCGCTTGACGTGGGGTACGACATTTCAGATCCGCTCAATGAGTGATGATGACAAAGCCGAAGCATTGGTAAAAAGAGCGTATATGCGTGGCCTTGAACTTTCAGATGACTGTGCTCGATTTTTGCTCACTCGGCTAAGCCGTGACATGCGAGCACTGCTCGATGTACTAGACAAACTTGATCACGCATCCATGGCAGCGCAAAGAAAGTTAACGATTCCTTTTATAAAAGCGACTTTAAAGCTGTAACAGGGCTAGAATATCGCCTTGCAATTCAGTTATCATAAGAGATTAAATAACAGCAAATTACCTCAGCAAAGATCAGGTAGACAATGAATTTAGAAAATATTTTAGCGCAAGCGCTCGAAGCCGTAGAGCAGGCAAGCGAAATTGCGCACCTTGAGGAAGTTAGAGTTAACTACCTTGGTAAGAAAGGTGAGATCACCGGTCTTCTAAAAACGCTAGGCAAACTAGCGCCGGAAGAGCGTAAAGACGCAGGTCAAGTGATTAACCAAGCTAAAACCCAAGTACAAGATGCGATTACGGTAAAGCGTGAAGCGTTAGCAAATGCAGCACTTGAGCAGAAGTTAGCCGCTGAAACCATCGATGTGACCTTACCAGGTCGTACAATGCCAGCTGGTGGTCTTCACCCAGTAACTCGCACTATTGAACGAATTGAACAATTCTTTGGTGAGCTAGGATTTGCTGTTAAATCTGGCCCAGAGGTTGAAGATGACTTTCATAACTTTGACGCGCTAAATATTCCAGAGCACCACCCTGCGCGTGCCGATCATGATACTTTCTATTTCAATCCTAAATTAGTACTGCGTACACAAACCAGTGGTGTTCAGATCCGTACAATGGAAGCAGAGCAACCACCTTTACGCATTATTTCGCCGGGCCGTGTTTATCGTAACGACTACGATCAAACACACACACCGATGTTCCATCAAGTTGAAGGCCTGATGGTAGATACTGATGTTAGCTTTACTGAACTGAAAGGGATCTTGCACGATTTCCTACGTAATTTCTTTGAAGAAGATATGGAAATTCGTTTTCGCCCTTCATACTTCCCATTTACAGAGCCTTCAGCAGAAGTAGATGTAATGGGGAAAAATGGTAAATGGTTAGAAGTGCTCGGTTGCGGTATGGTGCACCCGAACGTATTGCGTTCGGTAGGCATTGATCCTGAAAAATACACAGGTTTCGCCTTTGGTATGGGGGTTGAGCGCTTGACTATGTTGCGTTATGGCGTAACTGACTTAAGGGCTTTCTTCGAAAACGATTTAAAATTCCTAAACCAATTCAGATAAGAGCGACAAAAGTATGAAATTCAGTGAAAAGTGGTTACGCGAGTGGGTTAATCCAGCAATTGATACTGATGCACTATCTGAGCAATTATCAATGGCTGGTTTAGAGGTTGATGGTGTAGACCCAGTAGCTGGTGACTTCCAAGGGGTTGTTATCGGTGAAGTAGTTGAGTGTGAACAACACCCAGATGCTGACAAACTTAGAGTAACAAAAGTAAACGTAGGCGAAGACGAGCTACTAGATATTGTCTGTGGTGCCGCTAACTGCCGTGTAGGTTTAAAAGTAGCGGTTGCTAAAGTGGGCGCAACGCTGCCTGGTGATTTCAAAATCAAGAAAGCGAAACTTCGTGGTCAGCCATCACATGGTATGCTTTGTGCGTTCGAAGAGCTGGGCATGGCAGAAAGTTCAGACGGTATTGTAGAGCTACCGATGGACGCGCCAATTGGCCAAGATATTCGCGAATACTTTGGCTTAAACGACGTGACTATTGATGTTGACTTAACTGCAAACCGCAGTGACTGTTTAGGGATCAAAGGTCTTGCTCGTGAAGTTGGAGTACTAAACAGTATCGATGTAACAGAAGTGGCTATCAC
Organism: Pseudoalteromonas sp. PS5; assembly: GCF_004103255.1. NCBI lineage: Bacteria > Pseudomonadati > Pseudomonadota > Gammaproteobacteria > Alteromonadales > Pseudoalteromonadaceae > Pseudoalteromonas > Pseudoalteromonas sp. PS5. The sequence goes on along the minus strand of NZ_RCSQ01000065.1, from coordinate 9,866 downwards.
GCCAGTTACTCCAACAATTGATGACAAAATCGCTATTGAGTTAGTAAACAGCGAAGCATGTCCACGTTACTTAGGTCGAGTGATCAAGGGCGTTAACGTTAACGCAGACACCCCATTATGGATGGTTGAAAAACTGCGCCGTTGTGGCGTGCGCTCGATTGACCCTGTGGTTGATGTTACTAACTACGTTTTGCTTGAGTTAGGCCATCCGATGCACGCATTCGATTTAAACCAAATCGAAGGTGGGATCAAAGTACGCAACGCCCATGAAAATGAAGAGCTAGTATTATTAGATGGCAATACGGCGAAGCTTAAGCCATCAACGCTGCTTATTGCAGATGACAATAAGGCACTGGCCATGGCGGGTATTTTTGGTGGTGAGCGCTCTGGTGTTAATGAGCAGACAACAGACATTTTACTAGAAAGTGCCTTCTTTGCACCATTGGCAATTGCGGGTCAAGCGCGTAGCTATGGTTTGCATACTGATGCGTCGCACCGCTACGAGCGTGGTGTAGACCCTGTACTGCAGCGTGACGCAATGGAAAGAGCAACAGGTTTGCTGCTTGAAATCGTTGGTGGTGAAGCAGGGCCGATTGTTGAAGCGGTATCAGAAACAGATTTACCAAAAGAGCGTGAAGTGACTTTACGTCGTGAGCGTTTAGATCGCGTTATCGGTTATCATATCGAAGATGCTAAAGTATCTGATATCTTAACGCGTCTTGGTTTATCGGTAACATTTGCAGGCGGCCAGTGGCAAGCAACAGTACCGAGCTATCGCTTTGATATCAGCATTGAAGAAGATTTGATCGAAGAAGTGGCTCGCGTATTTGGCTACAATAATATTCCAAATGTGGCGCCAACCGCGGCGTTAAAGATGACAGATCATCAAGAAGCGCGTTTGCCAGTAGCGCGTTTTAGAGATGAATTAGTAAGTCGTGGCTACCAAGAGGCGATCACCTACAGTTTTGTTGATCCAAAAGCTCAGCAGTTGTTGCACCCACAATCTGATGCGTTAATCTTGCCACACCCAATTTCAGTGGAAATGTCGGCAATGCGCGTAAGCTTGATGACGGGCTTAATCAATGCGGTTTCTTATAACCAAAATCGTCAACAATCACGCATTCGCTTGTTCGAAACTGGGCTGAAGTTTATTAAAGATGACAGTGCAGAAAACGGTGTACGTCAAACGGCTGTAATTGGTGGTATTGCCTATGGTAATACACATAATGAACACTGGTCAGTTCCTTCTCGCAAGGTTGATTTCTTTGATGTAAAAGGCGATGTAGAAGCATTACTGGCACTATGTAATGATAAAGCACGTTTTAGCTTTAAAGCCGAAGCGAGTGATGGTTTGCACCCAGGCCAATCAGCTGCAATTTATGCAGATGGCAAAAAAGTCGGCTTTATCGGTGCAGTACATCCGCAGCTATTAAAGCCGTTAGAGCTTAAAGATACGCCATATGTGTTTGAAATTGACATGGCTGCTTTAGAAAACCGTCTGCTTCCTGAAGCGGTAAGCATCTCTAAATTCCCATCAAATAGAAGAGATATTGCTATTTTAGTTGCAGATGACGTAAAAATAGGCGATATTTTAGAGTGCATTGAGAAAGTTGGCGGAAATCAATTAGTTGACCTAAACTTATTCGATGTGTACAAAGGGCAAGGTGTTGAACCTGATCATAAGAGTTTAGCTATTGCTCTAACATTGCAAGCGGTTGATAGAACACTCGAAGAGAAAGACATCAACGCGGTTGTAGAAAACGTGGTGGCCGAATTGGCCAAACAATTCAATGCATCGTTGAGGGACTAGATATGGCGCTTACTAAAGCCGACATAGCTGAACACCTATTTGATAAACTGGGGATCAATAAGAAAGATGCCAAAGACTTAGTTGAAGCGTTTTTTGAAGAAATCCGCTCAGCGCTAGAAAACGGCGAGCAAGTAAAGCTCTCCGGGTTTGGTAACTTTGACCTTCGCGACAAGAAGGAACGCCCAGGTAGGAACCCAAAAACTGGGGAAGATATTCCTATCTCTGCGCGACGCGTGGTAACTTTTAGGCCAGGCCAAAAGTTAAAAACCCGTGTTGAGGTCGGCACAAGCAAAAACTTGTAAAAGTAAAAAAGCCTTGGTAGCGATACCAAGGCTTTTTTTAATTCGAAATAGTATCGTCATATACGCACGCTACACTCTGCGCCTTGTCGCATTTTGTGTAGTGAGAAGTATATGCGAGGAGCACACTCCTTAAGCAAGTTGTTAAAGAATATCTTTATTGCTTGGCTTTCTTGTAGTTTTGTTTTTTCAATAGCGACTTTATTCAGCTATGTGCACCTAAAGGAAACGGCAAAGGCGAACCTAGCTACCGTAGTAAACCGAATTGTCTCCGATATTGATAAAGAATTTACCGTTGTTGACGACACACTCAAGTATGCAGTAGATCTCTCTTTAAACTGTGAGCCGCACAGTCTTCATCATATGCGCAGGCTAGTATTTGAAAACCCTGGTATGAGCGAAATAGGGGTTATAGATCCCAAGGGTAAACTCATCTGTAATTCGTTTGGAAGATTGACTCCCCCCGTCAATACTAGCGCGCCTTTAAAACAGTCTGGTTTGAGATATTATGGCCCCATTATTACTGATTATTTGGAGCTACCAGCATTTGTTCTTGCCCGTACTCGAGATGATGGCTATGAGGTAAACGTGCTGATGCCAGATCATTGGCTGAAAAGAATGTTAGACATATCAGCTCATCATGATACTGATTTTGCAGCTTTAGTTGATAACACGACAGGCGTACCCATCTTTCTAAACGGTAATTATTCACTGCCGATCCGCCAGAAACTCTTTCCAGCTAAAAACCGACAAGCTGTAGAAGGGCACTTTGACGATGGCGCTGTTAAATTTGCTTATATTTCCGCAATCCCTAGTTTGCCGCAGTTAAGTTTGATCATTGCCAAAAACGACGACCGCTTGGTCAAAATGGAATGGATCTGGGGGCTACTGTGGGGGGTCTTGTATTGCTGCTCTTGGGGTGGGCTAACCTTTCTGTTAATTAACTATGATAAACGTCAGCTGAGCAGTAAAACGCAAATTCTACGAGCACTTGCAAATGAAGAACTTTTCAATGTGTATCAGCCACTTGTATGTGCTCAGTCAAAAAGTATTGTTGGCGTAGAAGTATTGATCAGATGGCGCCACCCGTTAGAAGGCGATTTGGGTCCCGCTTATTTTGTACCAGAGGCCGAGAGAGATGGCACCATACTGGACATTTCAATCGCCCAAGTGGAAGAGGCGATGCGAGATTTAAGCGAGATCTTATTGCAGCAACCAAAGTTTAAAGTGTCATTTAATGTCAATGGCTTATTACTTGGATCAAAGCGATATATTGATACACTGCTTTGTGCAAAAAAGCATATTTCATCACTCACCATTGAGTTAACTGAACGAGATGTGCTGACACAGGCACAAACCAAAACGGTCTTAAATGAGCTTAAGCGTGCAGGCATTGAGATAGCTATTGATGATTTTGGTACAGGTTATAGTGGCTTACAGTATTTACAGAGCTTTCCAATAGATTTACTCAAGATAGATCAAAGCTTTGTAGCTTCGATAGGCTTAGACACACTTCAGTCTCCAGTACTCGCGGCTGTAATAGATATGGCGGAAAAGCTCGATAAGAAACTAATTGCAGAAGGAGTCGAAACACAGGCTCAGGCGGATTATCTGCAAAGTCGGGGCGTCAACATTCATCAAGGATGGTTATATTACCAAGCGCTCGAGCTACCTCAGCTAAAGCACGAGATGAATAAGTGATCCGTCCTAGCATGGACTGACACTATTTGAAATTAAAACGCTCAATGAACTTCATCGGGCGCTTTGTATTTTAGTTACTGGAAAATGTATCACCCAACGGGTTGGATGTTAGCTCGGTTATCAAATATGGCCTTGTTAGCATTGTAAGGTAGGTCTCTTGCGGTTAATTGGCGCAATCAAGTTAGAGGCAACACCGATCAAAGTAGAACGCACGAGTTAGCAGCTAGATAAATTTTCAAAATCAATTAGTTAACCTGCTCAATTGCTCAGGCTAGCGGCCTCTGTACGCTAAAAAAATATAATTGCTTATTAAGGTAAATTTAGGTGTAATGAATACATAATGAGCGCTGAGCAATGCAGGGAAAGCTTACATAACACTAGCTAGGAATGTGAAAGCCTCTAAAAAGCCTATTTTTTCTAAGTAAGCTATAACATAAACAACACCAACTCTGTCACACCGAGCAGGTAGTGGCTCAGTCCAACAAGCGATTATACAACACAAGCAGCGTGTCGCATAAATACTAAAATGTTATATTTCTCATTAGATATCGAGATTCAAAGGGAATGCTGTGGATAGCCTTATTAAATATATACACAAGAAGATATCTATAATTATGAGCGGCCTCATGATTCACTTGGCGATATGACACCAATTGGTTATCTTGAAGCTGCATAAAATTCTACGAAAGCGCTGTACTGAATTGGGTGGAGTTACACTTTGAAGCGACAAAAAGCCGGAAAATAAAAAAGAGCGGCTTAGCGCCGCTCTATGCTGATATAGCTGTATTAAATCACTTCAGCAAAATAACAACCAAAGGCGCTCAGCTGAAGTACATTGTTAGAAATGCTGCCACTTTGATGTTTGACGTCGCATTCTGACAGTGTTAGCTCAGGTAAAGTGAACACCTGCTGGGTATCTGCTAAGTTAAAGACACATAACAAGGTTTGTTCATCCACTTTTCGATAGAAAGCTAATACCGGCTCTGGCGTGTCGATAAACTCAATTTCACCAGTTTTTAGTGCAGGTTGTGCACCTCGCCATCTCAAAAATGCTTGATAGTAGCTAAGTGTTGAGTTGTTATCCTGTACTTGTTCATCAACTGCTCGCTCGCTATGTTCATTGGACACAGGGAGCCAAGGCTTAGCTTCTGAAAACCCAGCGTGTGGTTTGGCTTTTGTCCACGGCATTGGTGTACGGCAGCCATCTCGACCTTTAAAGTTAGGCCAAAATGTGATCCCGTATGGGTCTTGCAGCTCTTCAAATGCCACCGCAGCTTCACCAAGGCCAAGTTCTTCACCTTGGTACATACAAACACTTCCTCGTAGCGAACCGAGTAGGGCAGTGAGCATTTTTACTTGTTCGTTATTGACTACGCTGTTAGTACTCCAGCGACTTGCGACACGTTCGACATCATGATTAGCAAATGCCCAACATGGCCAGCCCTCGGTCATGACAGATTCGAGGCGAGATACGGTGTCTCGAATATATTTCGCACTGTAGTCGCGGGTGAGAAGTTCAAAGCTATAGCCCATGTGCAGCTTATTGTCATCTGCGGTGTACTCAGCCATAGTTTGTAGCGAATCTTCTGAACTTATTTCTCCAAGGCTAACGGTTCCTGGATAGCGGTCAAGCAGGGCGCGGATCTCTTCCATAAATGCCAAGTTTTCAGGCTGTGTATTATTGTAATAGTGGTACTGGAAAGCATACGGGTTGTCTTCGCTGAAACCTCTTCCCTGACGTAACGCAGCTGGCTTTGCCGGGTTATCTCTTAATTGTTGGTCATGAAAGCAAAAGTTAATTGCATCTAACCTAAAGCCATCAACACCTTTTTTCAGCCAGAACTCAACATTATCTAGGACAGCTTTACGTACATCTGGGTTATGGAAATTAAGATCTGGCTGCTCAGTCAAAAAATTATGTAAGTAATACTGACAACGTCTAGGCTCCCATTGCCAAGCAACACCGCCAAAGATAGACAGCCAGTTATTAGGCGGACTACCGTCAGGTTTAGCGTCAGCCCAAACATACCAGTCAGCTTTATCGTTGATTTTATTTTCACGACTTTCAATAAACCATGGATGTTGGTTTGAGGTATGACTCAGGACTTGATCAATGATTATCTTAATATCACGCTCATGAGCTTGGTTAATCAATTCATCAAAATCTTCAATCGCACCAAACATAGGGTCTACATCACGATAATCGCTAATATCATAGCCAAAATCTTTCATTGGTGACTTGAAAAACGGTGAGATCCACACCGCATCTACGCCAAGAGATTTGATGTAGTCCAGACGATGAATTATTCCTTTTAAGTCGCCGATACCATCTGCATTACTATCTTGAAAACTGCGAGGGTAGATTTGATAAATAACTGCACCTTTCCACCATTCATTATTACTAGCCATGTACATTCTCCGGCTGCTCACCTTATTGCTTTGTGGTTGTGTTGCTTACTAGTCTTGATAAGCACCACTATATTGTGGCAAAGAATACGTCATGGTTTTTAGGCTGTAAAAAACCTGCATACGTATGCAGGTTTTGCATTGCGGGATAAAGTAAAGTTCAAGCAAGATATATTTTTGTCAAAAGACTTTACCAATTAGATGTAATTGATTTGATTGTTCTATATTTATTGAGTCTAGCTGTGCTTTATTGGTAAGACCAATTTAATTATGGTGAGCGAATACACAACAGCTCCGATATTACAGAGGTATAGCAAATGACCGTAACGTGTTTGGGTTAAAATTTAGTGAATTTTAAACCGAATAAAATTAACGAGAGGACTAATAACCTTTAATCGTAAAAAACATTATATTTCATATGGTTAGCTTTTGTTTTCGTAAACTGCCTGTAAATTTTATTAAAATACACTAGTTTTGAATACGTATGCACAAAGTTGTTTGCAAATTTAATCAACCGCTAGTATTTACCAGACAACAATAGTGCCAGATTGTTTTTTCATCAAATTGCACGCCGATGAGCAAATCGCACAATATAATATGGTTAATTGGGATAAAACATTATGTCTAAGTTCAAACCGAGTATGCTAACACTTGCACTGATTGCAGCGGGTGTGAGTCACGCAGCTCCAGTCGAAGATAACGCCGTTGACAAAGATGAAAATGTAGAAGTGATAGAGGTTCGTGGGATCTCGCGCAGTATTATCGCTTCTATTGATAAAAAAAGGTTCAGCGATACGGTCTCAGAAATAGTGGATGCTGGAGATTTGGCGGCTTTACCAGATGTTTCTATTGCAGACTCGTTAAGCCGTTTACCAGGCATAACGGCTGTTCGAGCAAGTGGACAGTCTTCTCAGTTAAATATCCGCGGAATGAATGGCGACTTTATTCAAACTACACTCAATGGACGCGAGCAAGCCAGTACTAGTGGCTATACTGCTGGTAGTCGCTGGATCTCGTTTGACCAATATCCGTCTGAGCTTATTAATCAAGCTGCGGTCTATAAGTCTCCCAAAGCTTCTCTTGTTGAAGGCGGGGTTGCGGGAACGGTAGAGCTAAAAACCGCTAATCCACTCGATGCTGAAAATGAGCATAACTTTAACTCTTCAGTTAGATATTCATACAACGATGCTGCGTCTGATGTTGGTGCTGATTCTACAGGAGAGCGCATAAGCTTTTCTTATCGTGGTAAGTTTCTTGATGAGACACTGGGCTTTGCAATAGGGGGAGCTTATTTAAATCAACCTAATAATGCCATCGATATTTCTGCACATGCCCCAACTCGCTCCCAAGATTTTGACGGTGATGGTAATGAAGAGCGCTCGGTTAACGGTTTTCAATATCGCTCGGCAAAAGGAAGCGATGAGAGGCTTGGCCTGTTAAGTACTTTGGTTTATCAACCGACAGACGCATTCAAAGTCCAGTTTGATTATTTTCACTCAAAATTTGAATCGGAAGATAAAAAGAGCGGTTTAAATATTGAAGGCTTTTCAAAAGATCTGAACTCTCTGTATTCCATTGACAATGCTGTTGTAAAAGATGGTTTTTTGGTTGCCGGTGACGTGACGATTACCGACCCTACAGGCCCTTGGGTGGAAATGCGCTCTGAGGATCAATCTACAGATTCGACGACAGACAGCTTTGGCTTAAACTTGCAGTACACCACTGACACTTGGGAAATAGCCCTTGACATCGCACACAGTGAAGGCGAAAAAACGCGAAGAGATATGATTGCCTCTATGCACGCCTACGAGTTCGGTACGGCGACACTGGAAGATGGTACGCTGGTAAATACATGGCAGGAATTAAGAAACCAAACCTTTTCTTTTGAGCAAAGAGAAAAAGACTCACCGTTTTTAACTTTGGGTAATGGCTATACCGATCTTTCAAATATGCGCTTGGGAGACTGGGAGCAATTTCCACATAAGTATACGGATGAGTTGGACAGCGTAAAAGTTGACTTCAAATATTATATTGAAAATAGCTTTATTTCATCGATTGAGGTTGGCGCACGTTGGTCAGACCGAGAGTTTACCGATCAACGTTCGACGTTTAGATGGGGCGCTCGTGAAGGGCAAAATGGTTATCAGCTACCTGATGGCACTATTGTCACGAATAAAGGCTGTGAGTTTAATGATCAAAACCACCCATGTATTCCTCACGATGTGACGGGGTTTGTCTCGCTTAGAGAGACGCGTGGCTTCCAATACTTAGAGTTAGACCTTGAAGGTATCGCTGATCAGGTCTTTGGACCCGGCAATTACGACGCGCAACAAACTTGGGGTCATAACTGGACACTTATTGAAAGTGGTGCGGTTAAAGAAGAAGTACTTGCAGGTTACATCATGGCCAACATAGACACCGAAATCGCAGACATTCCTGTGACTGGTAACTTCGGTGTAAGAGTTGTTAGAACTGATACTAAATCTATTGGGATCCAACAGATCCAAGGTGATGAAGTAGGTGATTCAATCGTGGATGATAATGGTGTTGAAAGAACGGATTATCGCCATGTCAACTATGGTCCAGAGTACACAGACACACTACCTTCATTAAACCTGAACTTTAGAGTAAGTGACACCGACCAAATCAGATTTGCAGCAGCAGAGGTGATAGGTCGACCGCCTGTCTATCAGCTAAGAGGGGGCGCAGGCTCATGGGCTGATACGGCAAATGATGGTAAAACTCCTCGTTATAATGTGTGGTCAAAAGGTAATCCAAATCTAGACCCATTTAGAGCAACTCAAATAGATTTGTCATACGAGCGCTATTTTGAAGATGGTGGTGCTTTTGTTGCAGCTTTATTCTGGAAGGATATTGAGTCATTAATTGAAAGTATCACTTATCAAGAAGGTGAAGTCGACTGGGCTGATATTGGTCTGGAAGTTCCGGAAGGATTTGTGGCTGGTCAGTATCAGACCACACAAAATAATGATCAGGGCGGCTATGTCCGAGGTATCGAACTTGCCTACACGACAATGTTTGATAACTTACCGGGGATTTTTTCCGGTTTAGGCTTCAATGCTAACTATTCATATACCGAAAGTGAAACCACCGTTGATGGTGGCGGTAACTTCCCAGATCAACAGCTACCACTGCCTGGTTTGTCTAAAAATGTCTGGAGTGCAACGGTATTTTGGAACATTGATTCATTCACAACTCACTTAAATATTCGTTACCGTGACGAGTACGTTTATGAGGGGGCGTCACCTGGTGGGTCATCGTTAGCATGGGCTGATGAATATACGGTAGTCGATTGGCAAGCATCATATAATTTTGAAAATGGCTTAGAGGCAGTGTTGCAAGTAAATAACCTGACTGACGAACCGAATACGACAAATTATGGTACAGCTCTGGCGACAGGGGAGTACAAGGAATTTGGTCGCCAGTATTATCTGGGCTTTAACTATAGTTTTTAATCAATAAGAACTTGATAGCCACCAAAGTAAACCCCTGCTTTGGTGGTTTTTTTATAATCGCTGAAGCAGTAGTTGATTGCTATCATCTATTTTCTAACAAGGCGTATTTATACCAATTTGACTTAATACTTGCTCAATTTGAAGGAGTAAATCTGGCGCTAATAGCGTTAAAAA
>NZ_RCSQ01000064.1:0-14519 GCF_004103255.1 Pseudoalteromonas sp. PS5 | reverse complement strand
CTGATGCTAACCGCGTTAAAAATTTCTTATTTAGAACAACTAAATAGCAAAATTTTCGCCTTGCCTACACGGATGTAGGTACCTTGGCGATAGCAGGACGCGGTAGCGGGGTTATCGATAAGGTTTTCTCGCCTCAAAATAGACCACTTAACTAAGATAATTGGTATAATTTAAAGTAATAACAAGATTAAAAGACAAAAAAATGCCGATCTATGATCGGCATTGTCGAATTGGTTGGGAGTTAAAACACCACAGTTTTGGTCGTCGAGCAGGTTGTTTTACTACTTTGCTCACATATTGAGTAGCTATGATACCGCTACCTTTAACACTGATGCTGTCTGTGTAGCTATTATCGTTGCTAGTTGTGACAATTTTACTACCATCGCGATAAATATCGGCTTTTGACGTACCTACACCACTCCAATTTAGGTCTACATGGCTTGTAACCGAAAGTAATAATACCAATTAGCCATAATATTTGCTCAATTTGAAGGAGTAAATCTGACGCTAACAGGACGCGGTAGCGGTGCTATCGACAAAATTTTCTCGCTTGAAAATAGAACACTTAATCAAAATAATTGGTATAACCTTCTCAACTATCAACGTCCTAATAAGCTCACAGGGCGCCACTGAGTAATTACTATTAAGTGGCGCTATGAAGCTGGTGGCGGTGTTTAGTTACCAATAGCGCTAAGAAAGGCAACGCGAGTAGTAGGTGCATTGCTAGTTGAGTTGGTGCCTTTAGTGCTAAAGGCTGACTCATTGTTGCGAGTAACCCCCCGCCACTCATTTGTAATACGCCAATAAGAGCAGAAGCTGTACCTGCTTGCTTTGCAAACCCTGATAGAGCTTTGCCAGCCGCAGCACCTATGGTAAAAGCAAAGCCGATAGATGCTAAGTACATTGGTAATACAAAATGCACAATGTCAGTTTGTGGTAACAACAATAGGATAACGCCACTGGTGCAAGAAATGCTTAATCCAAAAGTGAGGGATTTCTGACTGTTACGTTTAATAAAGTGTGGGGCGATAAAGCTTGCAGCAATACTAAATATTGCGTTACCAGTAAACCAAAAGGTAAAGTCAGACACACTGCCCCCCATTTTTGCCATGATCCAGCCCGGTGCTGAAATCACGAAGACCAGCATTGCGGCCATACCAAGCATAGTGAGCATTGCGTTGTAAACAAAGGTGCTGCTATTTAGCATAGGTGTAAAGCGTCTTAGGTCTAGAATATGACCACTGTAATGCGTGTCCTCTGGACGAGTTTCTTTATAAAGCAAGATGATGAGCAACAATCCAACTAAAGCAAATCCAGCCAAAAAACTAAAATTACTTTGCCAGCCAAATTCAACTGTAAGCCATGCACCAAGAATTGGCGCGAGGGCAGGGATAAAGCACACAATACCATTTAAGTAAGTGATCATCTGGCCGCTACCTTTATGACCAAAGCTATCTCTGACAATCGCAAAAGCGCTGACGAAAGTGGCGCACGCGCCTAAGCCCTGCAAAACACGTGCGACCATCATTAATGACCACGTTGATACTGAGCTTGCCATGACTGCACCAATGGCAAACAAACTTATTCCAATAAGTGAAATTGGTTTACGACCATATTTGTCTGCTAATGGACCCGCGATGAGTTGTCCTAAACCAACTGCTAACATATAAATACTAACAGTTTGCTGGATCTTATTTTCAGATACTTCAAGGCTAGCTTGCATATCAACAAAAGCAGGGAGGTACAGGTCGATACCTAATGGGCAAAAAATCACGAGTAGAGCAAGAATAAAAATTAGGGCTTTTGAGTTGGTTGCGGTCATGATGTCTCCTTTTGGCCGCCATTGTATTGCGGAAAATTTGAAAAGACAGGACAAAGCGCCGATTTAGCAAATTTTTAAGATATTTGATTCTTTGTGCATTTTCGGTAGTTGATAAACTGGTCAGATGTGTTAATTTTAAGCAAATTAATATTTTGATTCTACTTATGTCTGCACCACTTCTAAAAATTTATAAAAGAATGAGTTGGTTGCCATTTGGCAAATGGATGTTTAGCAAAGCTGTTTGTCGTAAAGCACCTTACTTTGGCACCATCAAACCAAAGATAACACTGTTACAACCTGGAATATGTAAAGCGACAATTAAGAACCGAAAAGCCATCCACAATCACATTGGAACGGTACATGCGATAGCGCAATGCAATCTTGCCGAGTTGTGCGCAGGTGTGATGACCGATGCCACAATCAATCACAAGTCACATCGTTGGATCCCAAAGGGGATGACTGTACAATATTTGGCAAAAGCGGAAACTGATCTGCATGCGATCGCCAAAATTGAATACCCTCGGACATGGGAAGACAAAGAAGAGTTAATTGTGCCTGTCGAAGTGTTCAGTAACTCTGGAGAAAAGGTATTTCACGCTGATATAAATATGTATATCAGTGCGAAGAAATCCTAATTAACCAAGCCTCAGATTCATTATCCCCAGCTCAGTTTAATTATTGGTGGTTTGCGTAGCTGAAGAGTCAATTAATGTCACATTATTGGCTCTTTCGCTGTGGTGAGTGAGCTTACCTTCCACATGCGCGCCAGCTTCAATTGTCAGTGTTTCATGCTCGATATTGCCAAATACTTGTGCACTTGGACGCAGAGTTACTTGCTTGGCGTGAATATCCCCCTCGACTTTTCCATGTATGGTCAAATCTGAAGAGTGAATGTTGCCTGTTACGAGACCGGTTGAACCTATAGTGAGCTTATTGACGTTTAAGTTACCTTGTACGGAGCCGTCTAGTTGCAATTCTGTTTCACAGGTAATATCGCCAGAAATTTGGGTGGTGTGGGTGATGATAGCTGGGATGCTACTTGTCTGACTTTTAAATGAGTTAAACACGAGTCCTCACTGTCGCAGCGTCAAAACAATAGATGTGATGAAACCTGAATAAGTAGTAAGTTTGCTGATCACTTATTTAAATTTCAGTTTATTTATTGAAAGCGCGAGCGATTTTAATTGGGTTTAAGTGTTTTTTACCTTGGATCACCTCATAGTGCAAGTGAGTAGAGGTACTTCTTCCTGTACTTCCCATCAAAGCAATAACGTCACCCTTGTCTACTTGCTGACCTTTTTTTACTTTGATGGTATGTAAGTGTCCATATCGAGTTGTGATCTCATTAGCATGTTCGATTTCAATAAACTTGCCATAACCACCGTTTTTTCCAGCTCTTTTTACAACACCTGCGGCAGGGGCAACAATATCTGTTTTATGCCACCCAGCTAAATCAATACCTTTATGAAAAGCACGACGCCCTGTTATCGGATCTTTACGAAAACCAAATGCACTGGACACGTAATACTTCTCTTGCTCAACTGGGAGGGTGTCAGGCAACTGTCCTATCATGGTGGATAACTGTGCATAGCTTGTATAGTAATCGATAGTATTGATAAAGCTGGCTTCGACTAAGGCTAAATCAGCTTGAAAGTAGGGACCACCTTGCGCATCTGAAGAGTCTGCAAGTTGCAAACCTACACTATCGATTGAAGCTTTTATTTGTGCTATGTCAGTTGCGTATTTTTGACCAAGAGCGCGGTTCAAGGTTTGTTGTTGCAACAGTAATTTGGCAGCTTGAGGTGCGAAAGTATTGTCATTGTCTGGTGATGCTTCTTTGTCCGTTGAGTGTTCATCTGTCTTGCTATTGCTGGCCGCAAGTTCGGTTGCATCTATTAACGACTCGAGCACATTATGTTGCTGTGATAACTGCGCTAAAGTGTTTTGCTGCTGGGTAATGGTCTGCTCTAATTGTGCCTTTTCATGCTGCCACTTTGCTTGCAACTGAGTGAGATTTTGCTGTCCTTGAGAGAGCTGAATATTGTTGTTATGAAGTTGGATTGCGGCGTTTACAGACCACAGTGCAATTGCAGCGAAAATCATCAACAAACATACTTGAAGCCAAGATGGTAGTACGATCATCTTTACATTGGCGTCTTGACGGACAATCAATTGAGTGGGCTTAAACAGCTTCAGATATAGGCGCTTGAGTACTTGCAACATTCAACCTCAAATTAAATTCAGCGCTACACTCTAACAATTTTTAGTCAAATTTCCAGTTTTTAGAACTAAAAAAAGGCATGAAATAATCATGCCTTTGATTTAAAAGTAAATAAATTTGCGATTAACTCACGGTTAATTACGATTATTTGGCTGGAAGTATGGTGCCTTCAACAGAGCCGAAGCCAATACGATTATAGCCATCAGCTTCACACCAGCCGCGCATAATTACTTTATCACCATCTTCTAAGAACTTACGCTCTTCACCATTTTCTAGAGTGATGGTTTCTTTACCACCACGTGATAGTTCAAGTAATGAGCCTGCCTCTTCGTGCTCTGGGCCTGATTGCGTACCCGAACCTAGCATATCGCCCGGTAAAAAGTTACAGCCACTCACCGTGTGGTGAGTAACCATTTGTGCAACCGTCCAGTAACTATGCTTAAAGCTGGATTCAGACAATTTGCTTGGCTTAGCCCCTTCGCTACGCATTTGTTCAGTCTCGAGTAGTACATCCATACGAATATCAATTGCACCAGACTCGCGGTTTTGCGTTGACTCTAAGTATTCCAGCGGCTGTGGGTCGTTTTCATCACGATGCCAGTTAGTACGGTATGGTGCCAGAGCCTCTGTGGTTACAACCCAAGGAGAAACAGTTGAGGCAAAGTTTTTCGCAAGGAATGGACCTAATGGTTGATATTCCCAGGCTTGCAAGTCACGTGCAGACCAGTCATTGAACAAACAAAAACCAAAAACGTGATCTTCAGCGTCTTTAATTGCGATAGAGTCGCCAAGTTCATTACCTTTACCAAGGTAAATACCTAGCTCTAGCTCGTAGTCTAGGCGCTTACAAGGACCAAAAGATGGCGTATCCGCGTCAGGTGCTTTGGTTTGGCCTTTAGGGCGAGGGAAGGCTTGACCTGAAACACCAATAGATGAAGAACGGCCATGATAACCGATTGGTACCCATTTATAGTTCGGAAGCAGTGGGTTATCAGGACGGAATAGGCTACCTACTGCCGTTGCGTGATAGATAGAGGTATAAAAGTCGGTGTAATCGCCAATGTGGCAAGGTAAAGCGTATTCCACGTCATCTTGAGCAACCAATGCGCCTTCAAGGCTTGATTGCAGCTCAGAGCCTTCACGTAATGCACGAGAAAGCGCAAGTCTTAATGCTGACCAGTACTGTTGACCCATGCCCATAAATTCGTTTAATGCTGGGGCATTTGCCGCTTCTGCAGCCTGTGCTGCATCACCTGAAAGCAGGTTAGCGTCAACAACAGCGCCAAGATCTAGTACTTGATCGCCAATCGCAACACCGCCACGAAACTCTTCATTACTATTCTTACGACGAAATACTGCAAAAGGTAAGTTTTGAATGGGGAAATCAGTTCCAGTTGCATTTGCACTAGCTACCCAACTCTTTAACTGGATGTCGTGTGTTTCATTAATTTGAGACATTGCCTTTCCTTTAATTTTGGCTTTCAACTTGAGTTATGGTCAAAAATGAAAAACTCAAGTTGTAATAGCAATTTGATAAACCACAAAAAGCAGCTATCGCTAGCTGCTTTTTAATTAATTTGATAGGTGTGTTTAGATCACGCCACGGCGTTCTTGGTCACGCTCAATCGACTCGAATAACGCTTGGAAGTTACCTTCACCAAAACCACCATCATCAACACGTTGGATCATTTCGATGAAGATTGGGCCGAACAGATTCTTAGTAAAGATCTGTAGTAGGTAGCAGTCTTCGCTTTGGCTATCGACTAAGATTTGGTGTTGCTTGATTTTTTCTTTGTCTTCTTTAACCCATGGTACACGATCAAAGATAGTGTCGTAGTAATGATCAACAATATCGAGAGTTGCAATTGTGCTCTTGTCTAGTTTATCTAATGAGCCAACTAAATCGTCAGTTAAGAACGCTAAATGCTGTACACCTGGACCATTGTACTCATCTAGGTACTCATCAATTTGGTTATTGTTGTCGTCTTTACCTTCGTTGATTGGAATAGAGAAGGTGCCACATGGTGACTTAAGTGCGTATGAAAGTAGCGCGGTTTTTTGACCTTTGATATCAAAATAACGGACTTCGGTAAAGCCAAATACGTCTTTATAGAAGTTAGCCCAGGTTTCCATCGTCCCTTTATAAACATTGTTTGTGAGGTGGTCGATGCGCTTAAAGCCCTTATCAGCAACAATGCTTTGCTCTTCTAGGTCTACAAAGTCTTGCTCGTAGATTGAGCCTTTGTCACCAAAGTTTTCAATGAAATAGATAAGGCTGTCACCAATACCGTAAATCGCAGGGTATGGTAAGTCTTTGTGTGTTGAATCAGTCGCCGGTTTTGCACCACGCTCTACAGCAGTTTCAAACGCTTTTTGCGCGTTTTCAACACGCCAGCCCATTGAGCAAATTGCAGGGCCATGGCTTTTTGCAAACTCTGCTGAGAAGCCTTCACGCTCGTTATTCAACAGGAAGTGAATATCGTGTTGGTTGTAGTACACGATATCTTTATCTTTAAATTTCTTTAGCTTTGAAAATCCAAAGTCAGTGAATACCTTATCCATATAATCAGCGTCTGGTGTTGCATACTCTGTGAACTCGATGCCGACTAGGCCTAGTGGATTATTTACTTCACTCATTGTTTTACTCCCGTATTAAGCACTGGGTGACTTGTTAGAATTTATGACTGGATAATTAATCAAATTACTGCAAAGGGGAAGTTAAAGGGCGTAAATAGCCATAGCGCACTTTGTAAATTTAGTTGCACAATTGCCATGCAAAAGACACAAAATCGACACAGACGAAGTCAAACTTATTTTTGTTTAAATTTTGAGTGAAAATACCAAAGGAAAAATACGAGGTGTTAAGTATGGTTTTTCTTATATTTTGATTTTACTGGCTTTTATTGTTTTTCTAGATCAAGAGTGTGAGGTGAAGTGTTCTGAACATAAGACTAATTGGAAAGGCGAAATAGGAAAGGCTGTATTTAAATCTTTACACTTAATGCTGCGAGAGGGGGTAAACCACGCCTGAACAGCGTGGTTTACGGTAAATATTATTGCTTCTCAGCGGATACTTCTAGCTCTTCAGCTAAATAGTGCTCCTGAGTGTGCGGCTCATGATTGCCCTCTGCACCGTGCATCCAGTCAACGAGCTTATTGCTTAGTAGATACATGAGAACTGCTGATAGTAGAGCGACACCGCCTAAGCCAATGAAAATGCTCATTGCATTGTTCATGGCTTCTTGGCCTTCACCGATGAATGAGCCCACAAGACCAGCTAGCTTGTTCGCAACCGCTGTACATAGGAACCAAATACCCATGAGCAATGACGCTAAACGTAGTGGCGCAAGTTTACTTACCATTGATAAGCCAATTGGTGATAAACACAGCTCACCTAAGGTATGGAATAGGTAGAACAATACCAACCAGATCATGCTGATCTGCAGTGTGCCGCCTGCTTCTGCACCTTCAGTTGCCAGTGCTAACATCATAGTCAAGAAGCCTAACGCAAGGAAAACGAGGCCAATGGCAAACTTAACCGGAGAGTTTGGCTCTTTCTTATCCAGTTTTAGCCATATCATTGCAACTAAAGGTGCGAAAATAATAATAAAAATAGAGTTTAGAGATTGGAACCAAGAAGCAGGGATCTCAAAGCCCATCAGCATGCGGTTAGTATAGTCATTAGCGAACAAGTTCATCAGACCACCGGCTTGCTCAAAACCCATCCAGAAGATAATAGAGAATACACTCATCGTGAAAATTACACGTATACGGTCTTTTTCTTGTTTTGTTAATGGTGCTTTTGTGGCTGAATCAGACATTTGCTGAGATAGCTTTGCTGAGGGTATTTTACCTATATCGCCTAAATATTTTTGGCTTAAGATCAGCTGCATAACCACTGAAATAACCATACCAACACCTGCGGCGATAAAGCCAGCCTGCCAGTTAATTACCGCAGCAACATAGCCCGCAACAAGTGGACCCAGTGCACCACCTAAGTTGATACCCATATAGAAAATAGTAAATGCACCGTCACGACGCTTGTCACCTTCTTGGTATAGATCGCCAACCATAGTGGAAATATTAGGTTTAAATAGGCCGTTACCTATACAAAGTAGTGCCAAGCCAAGGTAAAACACATTTACTTCTTGTCCTGCAACAATACTGTGTGGAATACCCATAATGAAGTGGCCTGCAGCCATTAGAATACCACCAATGATGATGGCTTTACGCTGACCTAGTACGTTGTCGGCAAGCCAACCACCAAATAGAGGAGTAAGATAAACTGCCATGGTAAAAGTACCGTATAGGCTAAGCGCATCGGCATTATTCCAACCAAACCCACCATTTTGTACTTGAGCAACAAGGTAAAGAACTAAGATGGCACGCATACCGTAGTAGCCAAATCGCTCCCACATTTCGGTACCAAATAATAAGAAGAGGCCTTTAGGGTGACCCAAAAATTCTCCGGCCTTCGGAACTGAATTCATATGTACTTCCTAATTTAATCAATGTGTTGTATCTGGCCATTGTTATTTCAATCAACACTGAATAATGAGCAACTTACTTTAAATACGACGTTAAAAAACGAGACGCAGTAAACAGAACACTTTTCAATGCAGATTAGCGATGCGCGACAAACAATACCGCATGCTCTGATTAAGCATGGTGGTAAATTGTCATGGCATGCCTGTACTTTTTTTGAACGGGTGGCCAGTACCTATTTTAATTAGTGTTTGTTGTATGTAACGACTAACTAATTAAAAAAAGCGCGTCAGTATACTCACAGAGAATTAATAGGGGAAGCATTTGTAGGCAGAAAGCGAATAAAATGCGTTCAGCACTACAACGAATAGATTATTAGAGAGCATTTGGTGCTAGTTTGGTGCGGCTATATAAAGGCGCTGCTATCTACCATGAGTTTGAGTGGGCATCACAATTGTGGATGCAAATGGTATTTGATGTGATAGCAGCTACTTATAACAAAAGTGTTATGCCTCTTGACTTAAATATGCTTGGATAAACTCAGTTGCAGCCAAGAAATCTTGCTCTAATTTATCGCGCATTTGGATCAGCTGATCGCCAGTTAAGGTGTTTTCTTTACATAGAGTTTCAAACTCAGTAGCGGTTTCTGCGACGCTTTGCGCACCAATTGTTTTTGAAATGGATTTTAACTGATGACACGCTTCTATGATCTCTTCTTGGTTCATAGTGATAACCGCGCCATTTATATCACGGGTCAATTGGCTACTTTGTTCTAAGTACATCCTAAAGAAACGATTACGTTTGGCATCGTCATGATTGACATACTTATTTAGCATCTCCATGTTGATCGCTGGAGTCGGTAAAGGTTCTGAGTCAATACTTGGACTATCAACTACTTCAGGTAAAGCGGATCCAGTACTTTGAACCGCAAGTGGGTCAATAGATGCAGTATGTGAGGCTGCTTCGACTTCGGGGGATGCCGTGCTCTGCTGCGGCTGTTTTGCTTGAGGCAGCTGCTCAATACATTTGTTTAAAGTGGTTTCTAATACATTTAACTCCACAGGTTTGGTGATGTAGTCATTCATTCCTGCAGTTTCGCAGCGCTCCCGTTCACCTTTTAAGGCATTTGCAGTCACCGCAATAATGTAAGGCTGATCAAGGTTTTCGGGCGCAGTCTCAACATAATCTCTGATGTTTTTCACCATGTCGTAGCCTGACATTTTTGGCATGTGTAGATCGGTTAGAACAATCGGGAAGTGTTCTTTTTTCCATAGCTCAAGTCCTTCCTCACCATTTTCGGCCACCTCGACACCATAGCCAAGTAAGTGCAATTGGTCAGTAAGCACTTGTTGGTTTAATACGTTGTCTTCAACGAGTAACACGAGCTTATTTGTGGCTCTTGCTTCATCAACACTTAAAAAATCATTGATTGTGCGTGTAGGTTTGATCTCTTTGGGTTTATGAAGTCCAGCGGCCACAAGAATAGACGTCATGAAGCTCGACTTACATAAAGGCGAGGCATTGAGGTAGAAGATGTGCTTGTGATTCAGCGCCGCTTCGTCCATTTTGCTCAAAACAACAACCTGTTGTGCGTTTTTCTCTAATGAATAAACAATACTTCTTAATTCTTCATTGACCCTATCCATACCATCAAGACCATCCAATACCCAGATCAGCTTATCCTCATGTTGGTGGTCTGGAATTTCTGAATCGTCAATTACCATTACATTCGCTCCCATGAACGAAAGATAGCGGTTTAAGATATTCTGCCTTTCTTTGTTTGGCGTCAGTAAAGCAACGCTTCGGGCATTTAGAAGCTGTTTATTTGCATAATTTACTTTACCGTCAACGCTAAATGGCAACTCAACGATGAACTCACTACCCATACCAATATCTGAATTAACTTGAATACTGCCAAGCATCAACTCAATTAAACTTTTACAAATAGATAGTCCAAGCCCGGTTCCACCAAATTCTCTTGTAATTGAGCCTTCGGCTTGGATGAATGGGTTAAAGATTTCCCTTAATTGTGCTTTAGTCATACCTTTACCGTTGTCGGTTACGGTAAAGCGTAAGGTATAATGCTCAGAGGTATTTTGTGAAACTTCAACTGCGATTTTGACATACCCTTGAGTTGACTCATCGGTCGTTGTAAATTTAATGGCATTACTACATAGATTGTATAGAACTTGCCTTACACGAACCGTGTCACCCACTAAGTTAGTTGGAATATCAGGTGCTATCACTAGTTGTAAATCTAGCTTACGTTTTTTGGCAACAGAGGAGAGCACTCGAGCCACTTCTTCTGTGGTTTCAGCAACTGAAAAAGGACTGTTATCAATTCTTAACTTACCTGCCTCGATTTTTGAAAAATCAAGAATGTCATCAAGAATACCAAGTAATGAAAATGCAGAATCTCGAATGATGGTGGTTAAGCGGTGCTGCGCACCGTCGAGATCGGTTTGTCGCAGTAGATCGATAGTCCCAATGACGCCATTCATCGGAGTGCGGATCTCATGGCTCATGGTTGCTAAGAAAGTTGTTTTCGCATCGCTGGCACGCTCAGCATTTAAAATGGCTTTCTCCAGTGCCAATGTTCGCGCCTGAACTTCTGTCTCTAGGCTTTCTTGTAACTGTTTCAATTCGTGTTGAGTGGCCTGATCAGACTCAATCGAAGTCTGAACTTGCTTTAATAGCGTATTGATAGATGAAGCGATGTCAGACAATCCACCGCGGTAGTAGGTACCTACTGTCGCTTTATAATTTTTATCTGCGGTGAGTTGCTCTATCTCTTCTACGAGCGCTTGACTGTCATTGTTGGATGTCGCAGACAGCTTTCGTTGTGTAAATACAAAAACAAAGATAGCAGCCAGTAAACTTATAAATAGTAGCGCGTATGCGAGTATCGAGTCTTCTTCGGCTGTTGTACTTGGTGTTGGCGTATAGGTAAGGATAAGCTCGCCAACATTTTGCCCGTCTAACTGTAGTGGCATATGGTAGACTTGCATGTCGCCTTTGTTATAAAACTCCTCACGATTTAACGCATTAACTGGCTCCCCCGGGCTTTGTTGAAGTACCAAATTTGGTTGCCCCATGCCTGTATTGATATAAAGGTAAGCCCCAAGGTTGGCGTTCCCACTAAGTAGTGCCTGTACTACTTGTTTAGCATTATCAAAGCCATGTTGAGTAATTATTTTTGCTAAAGGTTCAGAGATGGTCGTTGATTGCTGTTTAAGGTTAGCCGTCGCTGTGGTTGGCGCTTTTGTTTGCTTGGGAAGTAAATAGGCCCCAGTGGCGCTACACATTCCAACTATAAGAATTGCGACAAAAAGAAAGAGTACTTGTCCGTTAGTGTTTGCGCTATTTGGCATGCTTTATCTCGCAAGAATTATTTATACGTATCATCTGTTGCAATCGTAACACCTTCGACAGCTTTTTACCTCTCGTTTTTCAACCAGTGACTAAAATCGAGGTAAAGAAAAGAGTATTGAAAATATCAAAATAATCAGGGTGTTGAAAGTAAAGCTGTAGTCTTTTATCAGTATGGTTATCATGGCTTTTTAATAAATATTAAATATTAAGTAACGTTTTTATAAAGTAATATTAGTTAACTTCCCCGCTTATAAGGATATCTTAATGTTTTCACATCAATCTCGACGGGTACCAGCGTGGTTCTGTGCCATATTATGTGTGTTGCTGTTCAGCGCCTGTAATAACAATGATAAATCAATCATTACTCTTAAAACTCCCACCGAGCCCAGCGTCGGCTTTACTTCCCCATATGGTGTTGCCGGAGATGATCAACTCTTTCATCAGTTAGAGCTGATCCGTGCCGAGTTTAGCATGCCTGCATTGGGAGGTTTTATCATTTCTGGGGACGAATTAATCGAATTGGATGTTACTGGAGTGCGAAGCAGTACTGGGCAAGTCCCTGTATCTGCCTTTGATAGGTGGTCTATTGGTTCATTTAGCAAATCCATGACTGCCACATTGGCTGCACGCCTTGTTGAGCAAGGAGTCATAGAGTTTGATAGTCAAGTGGCCGACATATTTCCAGAGCTTATAGGTAAGATTAATCCAGAACTTGAGTCTGTTACCTTAAATAGCTTGCTTTCAATGACTTCAGGGTTGCAACGGGATTTAGCGTCTATGTATTCGGGGAAGTGGCACCGTGATAATAGAGACATGACGAGCCAACGATATGATTGGACTATCGAACTATTAAATGCACAAAGATCCGTGCCGCAAGGGACTTATCTATATAGTAATGCCGGTTATGTTGTTGCCGGCCATATGTTAGAGCGTGTCACCGGGCAAGCATGGGAAAGCCTTATTGCTCAAGAGCTATTCGAGCCACTAGGGATGGCGGATGTTGGTTTTGGATCTGCTAGTGATGATGACCCAGATGGACAGCCCAGTGGTCATCAAATGAGAGAAGGTAAATGGCACCCAATTACGCCAACAGATAGAGTGGATTTACCAAAAGTGATTGGACCTGCGGGGTTAATCAATACGACACTACATGACTTATCTATTTACTTGGGGGCGTATTTAGCCGGTGCTAGGGGTAATGATAATCTGATTAGTGCCAGTTCATATGCACGACTATTAACGCCAGTCACGCCTGAATATGGATTAGGTTGGATCCTTACACCTAATGACAGTCGGTTTCATCATAACGGCTTTACCGGGACATTCTATTTAGACAACCTTGTATTACCTGAAAGAAATGTTGCGATTCTTGCAGTCACAAATGGCGACACGGTTAATGCTAAATTAGCCGTGGAGAAGGTAATTGATATCTTACTGAAGCGGCTGGATGCAAAGCAACATTATAGCGGCAAGTAAAAGAACCAGAACAACACAGTGGTGACTATTACTTGAGGGGGAGCTTACTGCTATATAAAGGTGGCTAGCCTTCATGCTATATGTACAGGGATAGTCAGATAAAAGCGTTTAAAACTGGAAATTAGCCTGCCTTGCGTGTTTTTTCATCGAAAATGCGGTATTTTGACCGCTTTGCCTGAAAACTGTGCAAACGATAAATGTATTTAAAAAAAGGGTTGACTTAGAACCGCAAAACCCGTTTAATACGCCGCACGCCCAGATAGCTCAGTCGGTAGAGCAGAGGATTGAAAATCCTCGTGTCGGTGGTTCGATTCCGCCTCTGGGCACCAAATTAAAAATCATTGCATTAGCAATGTGGTGCATGCAGAAACTGCATGGTACACGAATTAGTGTGCCGACTTAGCTCAGTTGGTAGAGCAACTGACTTGTAATCAGTAGGTCATCCGTTCGACTCGGATAGTCGGCACCATTTAATTTAGGCGCTAGCCTATATTTCTAGATAACTTAATAGATTGAGTTTTTTAGATAAAAAAGATTTGCCCAGATAGCTCAGTCGGTAGAGCAGAGGATTGAAAATCCTCGTGTCGGTGGTTCGATTCCGCCTCTGGGCACCACTAATTTAGTGTGCCGACTTAGCTCAGTTGGTAGAGCAACTGACTTGTAATCAGTAGGTCATCCGTTCGACTCGGATAGTCGGCACCATTTAATTTAGGCGTTAGCCTATATTTTCTAGATAACTAAGTTATTTAGAAAATAAAAGATTTACCCAATTAGCTCATTTGGTAGAGCTAATTGGAGTTGTATTGATAATCCCTCTAAGGATTAAGATACTAAAAAGATTTGCCCAGATAGCTCAGTCGGTAGAGCAGAGGATTGAAAATCCTCGTGTCGGTGGTTCGATTCCGCCTCTGGGCACCATCATTTAAAAAGCCTCGCAATCGCGAGGCTTTTTGCTTTTATACAGTCTAAATTGACATATCTAGCTTATTGATACCTTGTTGTTCTGATAAACATCACTTTATTTTAGTTGCGTAGTAAAACATTAATACCAATTAACCTCAGTGCTTGCTCAAGTTGGAAGCGTAATACCAATTTGACTTAATACTTGCGCAATTTGAAGAAGTCAATCTGATGCTAACCGCG
>NZ_RCSQ01000063.1:0-20815 GCF_004103255.1 Pseudoalteromonas sp. PS5 | reverse complement strand
AATTTTTAATGCTGTTAGCGTCAGATTTACTCCTTCAAATTGAGCAAGTATAAAGTCAATTGGTATTAGTTACTTTTTACCATTATCCTAAATGGGATAGGGCGCTGAGTTTGTAGTTGCTTAAGCTTATCAATAGATTTATCTGTAAATACATGGCCTTTGGGTAGTAGCAAGATCCCTTGATTGCTATGTAGAGCAAGACCTAAGGTCATCCCTGCTTGTAGCTTATCAGTTGTAATTATATCAACTGTTCCCACACTATCTTCAGCCAGATCGTTATTACTTACGGCTTTTTGCAAGGCATCAACAACTTCGGGAGCATAAAAATTTCCTCTATACGCTTTTATAAGCTCAAGAGAATTTTGCATTTTTTCCTCATCTGTACCGTTAGCTTGATAAAAATGATCATAATAGTCTCTCGCCACAGCCAATATTAAAGAGCCAAGAGGGATCTCCTTTCCCTTGAGTCCCTTGGGAATACCTTGTCCATTGTACCTTTCAAATTGGTGATAAATTGCTTCGGCAACATCAGATAAATGTTGTGCAGGCATTAACATAAGCTGTGCGATTGAGGGATGTGTATAATATGTCTTTTTTTGCGCTTCGCTCAGCGTTCTCGGTGGTTTTTTGTAGATTTCAGGATCCATCGCAAGTAAGCCTACCTCAGCAAGATAACCCGACATCATTGTTGTTTCAGCAAGCTCTTTACTTAAATTAAGGCCAGAAGCCATTATTTTACATAATCTAGCAATATTCTTCGCTTTTTTCCCATCAATAAAGGGGTTGGCATTAATAAAGTTATACAGCAACTCAACTGTAGCACGGTGCTCTTTAACTTCTTTTTTATTCGCTTGCTCGAGCTGATTCAATACTTTTCTAATTTGTGCGGTACGTTTTTGTACCAATTCCTCTAGGCTTTCGTTTAGCTCCACTAGCTCCTTATTTTTTGTACTAATTTCTTTAGTAAGCTTTATATTTTGGTTCTTTAAACGAAATTTCTCGGCACACTGTTTAACTGTATGAATTAGAATTTCATTGTCCCACGGTTTTTGAATATATGCGTGGATCCCACTTTCATTTATGGCTTTAATTGTTGATGCCATGTCAGCGTATCCAGTAAGTAAAATACGTTGAGTTTCGGGCTGAATTTGCTTTACTTGTTTTAAAAAAGCAGCTCCGTCCATATCTGGCATTCTCATATCGCTAACAATGACATCATAAGTATTTTTTTTAATCGTCAACAACGCTTGCTCTGGTTCAGTAAACATTTCCGCTTCGATCCCATTTTGTCGAAACAGCCTGTTTAATGATCGCAGTACATTCTCTTCGTCATCGAGGCATAGAATACGAATGACTTTGTCTGAAGTAGTTGATTGTTCGCTAAAATCCAATGCAATACCTCCAAATTACCTTACTTTTAAACTTAGTAGAAAAACCAAGTAACAACAAGCATGATGAAAAATTCGAATTAATTCCTATATTCCTCTTAGAAATCATTTATACCATTAAGATATATCATTATAAAACATAGAGTTAAAGTAAAGATTTTGCATTCTCGCTCAATCAACTATCTATAAATCTCAAACAATCATGACATCGATTATTTCATTATCTGAGAAAGAACTAAGCATTATTTTCAATAGCTTAGTATTACATTTTTAAGTCTAAAACACATAAAATTACGTTTACGTAAACGTAAAACGGAGTGGTAAATTTCTTGTTGCCATATCCTTTTTATGTGTTAGGTTTATGTTGTTATTGTTAACCGAATACAATAAATGGTTGGAGAACCACACCTATGAAACAACATGTAAAGACCTTTAATTTATCCTATATGGCTTCGCTAATTGGTGCTGCTTTTTGCGCTAATTCATATGCTTACAATTGTGACTCACTAGCACAATGGTCACAAGGCACAGCATATAGCGGCGGTGAACAAGTACAAAAAGCACAACATGCCTATGAAGCAAAGTGGTGGACTCAAGCAGATCCCTCTACTAACTCTGGACCTTGGGATGACTGGAAAAAGTTGGGACGGTGTGACAGCGTTGTCAACAACGAACCACCTCAAGTTCAATCATTACAGCCAATTGACGGAGCTTCTTTTTCAGAAAATGACAGCGTTGCCATTTCAGTTGATGCAACAGACGCTGATGGTTCGGTTAGTCAAGTCGAGTTTTTTGTTGACGGTACCTCTGTAGGTATTGATACAACAGCAGTAGGTAACAACTACTCTATTGATTGGTTGGCAACTGCAGGTAACCATACCATTTCTGTTGTTGCTACAGATAATGAACAAGCACGCTCTTCATCATTAATCAGCAATATCATCGTAAACTCAACGAGTAACCAACTACCGACCGCAAATTTAAGTCTTGAAGGTGGGATAACTGATGTCACTGTAAATCAACCAGTCATCATTACTTTGGATGGCTCAGATCCTGATGGTACAGTACAAAAATTAACGTTGCTTGTAGACGGTCAAGTCGTCTCTGAGAGTACTTCAGCACCGGCACAATACACTTGGCTACCGGTGCAACTCGGCACCGCGCAACTTAAACTAGTCGTAGAAGATAACAGCGGTGCAACAGCACAAAGTACATTAACTGTGAATGTTGTTGAAGTTCCTCCAGTTAGTAATAACTGTGTTCCAGCAGGGCTGTACGAAACTCCAAATGCTTCGCCAAATTACTGCAAAATCTATGATGAAAATGGCAGAGAAAAAATGGGTGCCGATCATCCAAGACGAGTTATTGGTTACTTTACAAGCTGGAGAACAGGTAAAAACGGTCAACCAAGTTATTTGGTTAATGACATACCGTGGGACAAGATCACGCATATTAATTACGCATTTGCACATGTAGATGCTAACAACAAGGTTTCAATAGGCAACCCAAATGCCGCTGAAAACCCAGCAACGAATATGACCTGGCCGGGAGTTACAGGGGCAGAAATGGATCCAACTTTGCCCTATACAGGTCATTTTAACTTACTTAACAAATTTAAAAAGCAGCATCCAGACGTAAAAACGTTGATTTCAGTTGGTGGTTGGGCTGAAACTGGAGGCTACTTTGACGAAACAGGCAAAAGAGTCGCGAGTGGTGGTTTCTACACCATGACAACCAATGCTGATGGTAGTGTGAACCACGCAGGAATTGATGCTTTTGTTGCAAGCTCTATCGATTTTATACGTAAATATGGCTTCGATGGTGTCGATATTGACTATGAGTACCCCTCTTCGATGAACGATTCGGGTCACCCAGATGACTTTGCCATATCAAACCCCCGACGCGCAGCATTGAATCGCTCTTACCAAGTATTGATGAAGAAATTACGTGAGGCACTAGACCAAGCAGGTCAGCAAGATAATACCCACTACTTGCTCACTATCGCGTCTCCTTCCTCTGGTTATTTGTTGCGTGGTATGGAGACCTTCCAAGTCACCAAATACTTAGATTATGTGAATATCATGTCTTATGATCTACACGGTGCATGGAACCAACATGTTGGCCACAATGCTTCATTATTTGATACTGGTGAAGACTCTGAATTAAAACAATGGAATGTTTATGGCACGAAAGAGTTTGAAGGTATTGGCTACCTGAATACTGATTGGGCTGTTAAATATTTCAGAGGATCAGTTTCTGCTGGGCGAATTAATATAGGTATTCCTTATTACACTCGCGGGTTTAGAGATGTGACTGGCGGTACCAATGGCTTATGGGGTCAAGCTGCATTACCAAACCAAGCGGATTGCCCTCCTGGAACTGGTAGTGGCGACAAGAATAAATGTGGTAATGGTGCAGTTGGTATAGACAACTTATGGCATGACAAAAATGATGTTGGTTTAGAGGTACCAGCGGGTTCGAACCCATTATGGCATGTTAAAAACTTACAAAATGGAGTACTGGGTAGCTACCTTTCAGATTACGGTTTAGACCCTATCAATAACCCAGCGCACCAAATTACCGGCAGTTATACACGCCACTATGATGCGGTTGCAGTTGCACCTTGGCTTTGGAACTCAACTAAAAACGTATTCTTGTCCATCGAAGATGAAGAATCCATGACTGCAAAAGTTGATTATGTCATCAACCAAGAACTGGGCGGGATCATGTTTTGGGAGCTTGCCGGTGACTTTGACTATGACACCAGCAAAAATGAATATT
This sequence comes from Pseudoalteromonas sp. PS5, assembly GCF_004103255.1. Taxonomy (NCBI): domain Bacteria; kingdom Pseudomonadati; phylum Pseudomonadota; class Gammaproteobacteria; order Alteromonadales; family Pseudoalteromonadaceae; genus Pseudoalteromonas; species Pseudoalteromonas sp. PS5. Next base: position 16,646 of record NZ_RCSQ01000063.1, on the reverse strand, counting down.
TTATGGGTTCATCGCTTACCAGCTTGGCGTACAACAAGTTTAACCAAAGTGGTACACCTTATTCGGTCAAACAGGGTAACAAAACGTTTGTTAAACCAGCTTCTGCTGTCAACGTGTCTTTTGAAGCAAAAGACTTCCCAGCAGGTGATGCAAACTACCCAATTGCTCCAACCTTCGCATTTACCAATAACTCAGGGATTGACTTAACCGGTGCAAAGATTTCCTTCGATGTACCTGTTGCAACATCAGCTATCTTCAAATCGAACTGGAATGCCCAAGAAAAACTCAAGATGGCGGTGGATGTAAATGGCTCTAACGCTGCTGGCAACAACATAGGTGGTTTTGAAAATGAATTCCATCGTTTTTCTATCACGTTAGTCAACGAATGGGGTAGCACACCTAAGTCATTTGGCCCTGGAGAAACGGTGAACGCGCAGGTTATGTACTATATGCCGATTTCAGGTCCTGTTAATTTTGTCATTGAGAAGGATGGTAAACGATACGCCTTTGCCAGTGAATACAAAGGTCTTCCAATAGCAAAGCCAGGAGATGGTTCAACGGATCCGGTGACTTCATGTAAAGGAACCCCTGTAGACCAAATTGTCACCTATCCTACTTTTCCTAAAGGCACCCATGCGGCTCAGGGCGACCTTATTAAAGATGGTAACGCAGTATACGAAGCCAAGTGGTGGAGTAATAAACAACCTTCAACGAGCAGTGACTATACCAAAGTTTGTAACTTATAAATAATGGATGGGGAGGACAGGCTCCCCACTTATTAGAAGGAAATTTAACATGAATAAATTCCAATCTAAGTTTGCATTTATAATTGTTGGCACCGTTTCAACGCTACTGTCCAACAACGCGGTATCTCATGGCTATATGGATTTTCCAAAGGCCAGACAAGCAATATGCCAGTCTCAAGGTGGTTACTGGTGGCCTGATGACGGCTCCAACATACCCAACCTAGCATGTAGGGCAGCTTTTCTAGAGTCAGGACACTTCCAGTTTGTACAAGAGCATGAGTTTTCAGCAAATACCGCCGATTATAACAACCTTGAAGCCGTTAAGACTGTAGTTCCAGATGGTACATTGTGTTCAGCCGGAGACACAAATAAAAAAGGAATGAGTGTTGTGTCGCCCCATTGGCAGAGAACTACGATTGAGCCAAATGCTCAAAATACAGTGGCCATTAGCTTTAGAGCAACCACACCACATAATCCCAGCTTCTGGCAGATTTTCTTAACTAAGCCCAGTTACGACGGAAATACAATGCCACTCAAATGGAGTGATTTAGAGCTCATCAATGAGTTCGACAATATCGACTTTGTTGTAGATCCAGAAGGCAAACGCTTTTACAAAATGGAAATTGATATTCCCGCAGGTCGTGAAGGAGAAGCAGTATTGTACACCCGCTGGCAACGTAATGATGCCGGTGGCGAAGGATTTTATAACTGCTCAGATATTACCATTAAGTCCACTGGCGCTCCTGCGGATTGGGTTAGCAGTGGTTACTATTTAAAACAAGGACAAAATGCTAACGTTGGCGACAGTATCTGGTTTAGAACATTTGACCAAGCGGGTAACGAGCTAGTAAGCCATCAACTTTCCATCAATTCAACGAATGTCTCGCGCTGGCAAACTGAGCTTGCCTCATACTTAAATAGTAACTTTACTAACCAACTAAAAATTGGTGTTATGCAGCAAGATGGCGCGATTGTTTTTGACGAAACAACATTGTTGGCCAATCAAGTATTTTTACCAAACGCACAATTTACAAGTAACCTGAGTATTGTAAAGGGGGATACCAATACACCTCCAACGATTAACCCGATAGCAAATATCGTGATTAACGAAAACACGCAGGCAACCGTTCACGCTCATGTTTTCGACGATCAAAACGATCCGTTGAGTTTTACTTGGTCAATTCCTTCACCTTTAACTTATACAGGAGATGGCGACACGATAGTTGTCACCGCCCCAGCCGTTAACACCGACCAGTCAATTGAAGGTTCACTTACAGTCTCGGATGGTAAAGCCAGTACCGCAGCGAGTTTTACTGTCACCATCAAGAATGTAAACGCAGGTGAATACCCACAATGGCAAGCAACTCAAACCTATGTTGCAGGGGACAAAGTAACTTATCAACAACAGAGCTATGAAGCGAAATGGTGGAATCGTAATGAGAAGCCAGGCAGCTCCGCCGTTTGGAAACCAATTTAATTAACCCACACTGGGTACAACATGTAACTACAAAAAGGTTGAAAATATGAAACTTAATAAAATAACTACATATATAGGACTGGCGTTATTAAGTGGGGGAGCACTAGCTGCACCATCTACGCCATCACTAGATTGGAAGCCGCAACAATACTCTTTTGTTGAAGTAAATGTTGATGGCAACGGCTCATACAAGCAGCTAGTTAAAGCCAAAGATGTGGTTAATATTAACATCAAATGGAATGCTTGGAGTGGCTCCGGTGGAGATAACTATAAAGTTTACTTTGACAATATGTTAGTCAATCAAGGAACTTTAACACCGGGAACCAAAAGTGGGGTTGTCGAATTTCCTTATACAAAATCAGGCAGACACCAACTTTATCTAGAGCTATGTGAAGGTACGGTATGTGCCAGAAGTGCAGGCAAAGAAATCGTTATCGCCGACACAGACGGTGCACATTTGGACCCACTACCAATGAATGTTGATCCGAACAACAGAAATAACGGAACAATTCCCGGACGTGTTACCGGTGCTTACTTTGTAGAGTGGGGGATCTACGGTCGCAACTACGATGTAACTCAAATCCCAGCCCACAATCTGTCACACATTTTATACGGTTTTATTCCAATTTGTGGACCGAATGAATCGTTGAAATCTATTGAAAACGGCAACAGTTGGCGTGCACTACAAACTGCCTGTGCGGATTCACAAGACTATGAAGTTGTTATCCATGATCCATGGGCAGCCGTACAGAAATCGATGCCAGGTGTAGACGCGAAAGATCCTATTCGTGGTGTATATTCTCAATTAATGGCGTTGAAGCAGCGTTACCCTGAATTAAAAATCTTACCTTCAATTGGAGGGTGGACACTTTCAGATCCATTCCATGGTTTTACAACTAAAGCAAACCGCGACACCTTTGTCGCTTCTGTTAAGCAGTTCTTGAAAACATGGAAGTTCTATGACGGCGTAGATATAGACTGGGAGTTCCCTGGTGGCGACGGCCCAAATCCAGATCTTGGCGATCCAGTTAACGATGGTCCGGCTTATGTAGCACTTATGCAAGAGCTACGAACAATGTTAGACCAGTTGGAAGCAGAAACAGGCAGAAAATATGAACTCACATCCGCTATCGGAGCGGGTTACGATAAAATTGAGGACGTAGATTACCAAGCAGCGCAGCAGTATATGGACTACATTTTTGCCATGACCTACGATTTCCATGGGGCGTGGAATAATGATACTGGGCACCAAACTGGGATTTATTGCGGTTCACATCTAAGCACTGATGAATGTAATGGTACAGGTGTTGATGGCAATGGTAATCCTAGGAAAGGTCCTGCATACACTGGTGACCATGCAATACAATTGTTGCTGCAACAAGGAGTACAACCGTCAAAACTGGTTATGGGCGTAGCGATGTATGGCCGTGGCTGGGAAGGTGTAAGTGATGCTAACACGACTATTTCAGGAAATCCGATGACAGCACCTGGTAATGGTCCATTAAAAGGTTCAACCAGTGAGGGGGTGTGGGAACCTGGGATAATGGATTATAAAGCGATAGCGGCTAACGCTGTAGGTCAAAGTGGTAATGGTGTTAATGGCTTCGAAGTAGGCTACGACGAACAGGCTCAAGCCGCTTACGTCTGGAACAGAAGCAATGGTAAACTGATCACTTATGATAGCCCAAGAAGTGTCATCGCCAAGGGTCAATATGCAAATACTCACCAACTTGCTGGTTTGTTCGGCTGGGAAATTGACGCTGACAATGGCGACATATTAAATGCGATGTACGATGGTCTTACCGCTGGTGATATTCCAAACCGTGCGCCCACTATTGGCCTTTCAGGTCCAATTAACGTAACAGCGGGGCTATCGGTGAATGTAAGTGCGCTAGCAGCTGATGCTGACAATGATCCGTTAACATACTCATGGACTGCTCCCGCAGCATTAGTCTTGTCTGCAACCAACACGGCGTCAGTCTCTATCACTGCTCCATCAGTAACTCAGCAAACTAGCTATGATTTGTCATTAACAGTAAACGATGGCACTGTTAGCACCAGTAAGACGGTCACTGTAGTTGTCAATCCTGAGGGGGCAAATGAGGCTCCAGCAGTTACGCCGATCGCAAATGTGACGATCAATGAAGGTGATTCGACTACAATTACAGTCAACGCTACTGATCCAGAGGGCGCTGCATTGAGCTATGATTGGTCAGTACCAGCCGAGCTAAGCGTTGTTAGCAATAATAATACGGCAACCCTTACCGCTTCTAGTGTTTCTGCTGATACTACGGTGACGGTAACTGTTACAGTCTCTGACGGTGTCAACAATGTTATTTCAAGCTTTGATGTAACAGTGAAAGACACGGCAGCACAATATCCTGCATGGGATAGTTCAGCCGTATATGTTGGCGGAGATCGCGTTAGCCATAACGGCGCTCAGTTTGAAGCCAAATGGTGGACTCGTGGAGAAGAGCCTGGAACCGCTGGCGTTTGGAAACGTCTGTAAACTGATTAACTTAAACCCTAAATGAGCTTGTTTGCACAAGCTCATTTTATTGTTCACTTACACATTACTCTGCCCAATATTACCGATTTATCACTTTATTTTTTTCGTGAGTCTTTCATAATAACGATATGAGCTTCACAAACGAGTAACGCCTCCTGCTAGTAATTTTTCGTTCCACCGTATTTATATGTTGCCTGATGATGTTCACGACTCACTCGCAGGCTTGCGCCAACCGGCCTGTGTATAAAGTTGGAATAGGCTCACAGTGGCCACCTTTTGTCATGTATAATCCAACACCATACGGTATTGATATTGAAGTAACAAAGTCAGTTTTTGCTAACGCAAACCTCTGTATCGAATTTATTCAACTTCCTTCATCAGCAAGAGGGATCACCGAGCTAGAAAAAGGACTAATAGATATTCTTCCTTCAGCTAGCTTTAGCGTTGAGCGAGCAAAAGTTGCTTATTTTTCGGCACCTTATAGAAGAGAGAGAATGAGGCTATTCTCAAATAGAGAAATCGGCCCAAACAGTAGTCTAATAGAGCTTTTTTCGTCCGGGCATACGTTTACATCAAATCCTGGGGCTTATTATGGCGAAGAGCTAAAACAAATAAAAAAAATAGAATGGTATGACAAAAGGTTATTTGAAATTTCAAGCCTAGAGCGCAGAGTAGAAATGGTTGCAAAGGGTCGTGTTGATTTTCTGATAGAAGATGAAGATGCTGGATATTATTATATTAACCAGCTTGGCTATCACAGCCTCGTATTACATCCCTATGTTGTCAATGACAATGCGATACATTTTATGCTAGGTCGACATGCCTTTAACCGCTCTGAAATTGATAGGATCAACACAGCTATTAAAAGCCTAAGCGAGACGATAAGCGACATCTCAAAAAAATACAGAAAAGACTCGGAATGAATCAAAAACAGATTTTCACAACGCTGCAGCAGACATTTGGCCATTCGACATTACGCCATGGCCAAGCAGAAGTTATAGACCTTATACTAAAAGAACAAAGCACCATTGCTATTTTTGCAACTGGAGCAGGAAAATCATTGTGTTACCAGCTCCCCGCAGTCTTAAAATCGGGTGTGTGTGTTGTCGTATCACCACTACTTGCGTTAATGCATGAGCAGCGAGATTATCTATTAAAGATAGGAGTGAAATCCGCCTGCTTGGATAGTACTCAAACTCGTGCCGAAGCAACCCAGATTGAAAATGAGATCATCAGTAACACTCTGAAAGTACTCTTTATTTCAGTAGAAAGATTAAACAGTCAAAAAGCCCGTTTATTACTAAGCCGAGCTCACATTTCTTTTTTAGTCATCGATGAGGCACACTGTATCTCCGAATGGGGACACAACTTTCGCCCTGATTACCTTAAAATTGCCAAATATCGTGAAGAGCTTGGGATCAAGCAAGTGTTATTACTTACCGCCACTGCAACCAACAAAGTCGCCAATGATATGGCATGTAAGTTTAATATTCAGCAGCAGTCGATTGTTCGCACCGGCTTCTATAGAAAGAACTTACATCTGAGTGCGGTGTATATAAGAGAAAAGCAAAAAGATGAATACTTACTTGCGTTTCTTAAAAGGGCAAAAGGAGCCGGGATCGTATATGTAACGCAACAAAAACAAGCAGAAGAAGTTGCTAAAATGATTGTTGCATGTGGATTTAAAGCAGCTGCATTTCATGCTTCGCTTAAAGCTGAAGATAAAGCACAGATCCAAGCGAACTTTCTGACTGAGCCAGATTTAATCGTTGTCGCCACAATTGCTTTTGGTATGGGAGTCGATAAACCGGATGTTAGATGGGTACTACATTATGATATGCCAAAGTCCATCGAGGGTTATAGCCAGGAAGTCGGCAGAGCGGGTAGGGACTCAAAGCAGGCGTACTGTGTTGCGCTAATAAATAACGAGAAAATATCGACACTTGAGAACTTTGTCCATGCAAGCGCGTTGGAGTATGCGTCTCTCAAACACCTCTTTACTGAATTATTTTCAGCGCCAGATCAAGACTATCATTTAAATGAGTATGACCTTGCAAACAAAACGAATATAAACCAATTGGTCTTAAAAACCTTGTTAGTACAGTTAGAGCTACAAGGCTTATTACAAATTAACTATAGCTACTTCGCAGAGCTACACATTGCGTTTACCCAAACGAAAGAGAAGTTACTTGCTCACTTTTCTGAACAGCGGCAAGTGTTCTTGGATAAGCTATTGAGCTGCTTTGAATTTAAGAAAAAGTGGGGAGTATTATCGTTAGCTGCATTGGAAAATAATGGGATCTCCTTGTCAAAAGCGCAAGATGCTATTGACTATTTATCGAACCGACAGCTGATCGAGGTGAAAACATCAAAGTATACTTCTGTCTACTCTAAAACGAGTGAATCAATCGACATCGATAAATTAACGGATGAGTTTTATCAACAAGCACAAATTAAAGCACAAGGTGAACAAGCCAGACTTAAACATTTACTCCAATTTTTTCAACCAACTACCTGCTATCATTACGCTTTGGCAAGCTATTTTGGAGATAGCATGGCTCCGAAACATTGCGGGCATTGTAGCGCATGCGAAGGAAAAGCCATGTTAATGCAGGTGGAGGAAGAACCTGCAATAGATATTGAGTTGATCCGAGAAGCGTTGAGAAATGCGTCGCAATTTGCCACACAGAACAGTGTCGACTTTTCAACTCATTTAAAAACACTATTTTTACTTGGCTTAAGTTGCCCGTATTTTACGAGGTTTAAGTTTAGACAATTAACTGGGTTCGGGATCTTGAAAGGCGTAAAATACGATAAAGTGGCAGCCATCATTACAGAACGAAAGCTATAAATGAAAAGCGATATTATAAAATTAGCCAACATTGCAAATAAACCCACTAAGAGAATTTTAGGCCTGATGAGTGGTACTTCTCTTGACGGACTTGACATCGCATTATGTAAAATTACGCATCATGGAAAACGGACGAAGCTTGAAGTAGAAAAATTCAAAACCGTTGCCTATAGCCAATCACAAAAGGCGTTATTGAGCCAACACGCATCAGTCCCAAAAGTCGATCTGCGTTCTCTTTGCCAGTTACATACTTGGCTTGGAAGGTTATATGCAGATATGATTAGTGAGACACTACAGTTATGGCAAGAGGAGCATCAATCCATAGATCTGATCGCAAGTCACGGACAAACTATATATCATTGTCCGGGTCAACCGTTTTATACCGCTTCAAATTTACATAGCACCTTGCAGATTGTAGATGCCGATGTCATTGCCACAAAAACAGGTATAATTACTATTTCTGATTTCCGACAAAAACATATCGCCAATGAACTAGAAGGAGCGCCTCTGGTACAGTATGGCGATCATTTACTCTACTCAGATAAAAAAGTCGACCGCATTTTATTAAATATCGGCGGTATATCTAATCTAACTTATTTACCAAAAGCTAAGGCGATAAACGATACCATTAGTAGCGATGTAGGCCCAGGAAACACGTTAATTGATCAATATTGTCAACACACTCTTGGTATTGCCTATGATGAAAATGGCAAGGTAGCATCACGTGGAAATGTTAACGATAAACTGCTAATCAAATTAAGCCAACATGCTTTTTTTGATTTGCCACTGCCAAAGTCTACGGGACAAGAGCTATTTAACCGCGCGTATATACAAAGTGCGCTGAGTGAATGTGATCTTTGCCATGAGGATATCATAGCGACTCTTACTGAATTTACCGCTCGTACTATTGCAGAGGCAATAAATCAGCTCACAACGGAACACACTGAACTTTATGTCAGTGGAGGCGGGGTGCATAATGCGTTTTTGATGCAGCGCCTTGGTGGACTTCTCAAAGGCACCATAGTGATTAAAGACTTTGCCAACTTGAACATTGACCCTGATGCCAAAGAGGCAGCTTTATTTGCATTGCTTGCAAATGAAACGTTATCAGGAGAGAAGGAAGCGTTACCCTTTTCAATGGGGAAAATATCTTTACCCAATTAAGCTAATATATTTACGGCTTAACCATAGTACTAACTCGCTTAATGTGTTGGCAGCGCGTTTTACAAATGTGCTCCATAAGTTTATAGCTTGTGCTTTGGTTATTTTGCGATTAAAAAACAGACAACACTGCACTCATCGCAGCATTAAACAGCCGTTTAGCGCCATTGACTTCATCGCCGTTTACATCAATTTCAGGATGGCTTGGCGCAATCAAGGCTTCGGCTAGCGTGATCGTAAACTCAGCAGTATTCTTCAAATAATCATGCAATCCAACCAAGTTAATTTGCATAGCATACCTATCGGCTTCTAGTGGCTGTTGGATTTTAACTTCTACTATTTTGGTTAGATAAGTGTCAGCGTCAACAGTTAATACTGATTCAGACTTAGCAACACGTTCACCAAGTTTGGTTAAAATCACTTCGACCTTATCACCAATGCGCGCATCCTTGGGGAGCTCGATTGTCAACGATAGTCCATTATCATCTGGTCGCAAAACTGGCTTCTCATAGGGCTGAACCGATCGATATTTTCCTCTTATCGAACTTTCAATTTGTGCCGCGTTAAAGCTAAAAATACCAAGGTTGCTACTCATTTATTTGCTTCTTCATTAATAAAGACAGGAGTAATTTTCTCAAAATATGATGACAGAATTATGACTTTATACCGTTTTCGTCAATGACACGATTAGCTTTGAGCTGTTTAAAGGTTTTGCCCAATCGATATCACGGTAATAAAAATAATTGAAACATGTGATGATGTGTTAAAAAACATAAAGCTCGATAATTCGAGCCTTATGTCACAGGGTGGCAGGTTGCTATTAACGCACTGCCAACATAATAAGTCCCGGAAAAACAAAGAATGAACCTAGCACATAAGCAAGTGCTGCCGGTTTGTTACGAGATCCAACATCAGCGATCTTTTCGGCTAGTTGCAGTGGTATCTCGCGTAATAACGGCATGCCGTAAATAAGCGTTACCGCAAAAACGTTAAACATTACGTGTACAAGTGCGATGGTAAGGGCAACTTCTGCCGCAGCACCTGTTATAGAGGTCGCTGCCAACAGTGCGGTAATAGTAGTGCCAATATTTGCGCCTAATGTGAATGGGTAGATTTGACGGGTCGTAAACACACCACTTCCAGCAAGTGGGATCATAAGGCTAGTTGTTGTTGAAGAAGACTGAACCATAACGGTCACAACTGCACCAGAGCCAATTCCCACCAAAGGCCCACGACCGATAGCGCTATGTAACAATTCTTTAGCTTTACCTACTAGCGCTTTTTTCAGTAGTTTGCCTAAGTAAGTAACGGCGAACAAAATCATCATTATACCGATCACCACCATAGAAACCCCAGCGGCAGTAGAATCTAAAAAGCTTACGGCATCTTTGACCACATTAACCGCTGGCTTAACTAGTGGTTTGATAAAGTTATAGCTCTTTAAAGATAAATCAGCATCGCCTACAAAAACATGTGCAAGACTAGACGCAAACTTTTCTAAGATACCAAACATAATTTCTAACGGCAGGAAAATCACAACGGCCAATAAATTGAAAAAATCATGAACCGTAGAAGCTGCAAAAGCACGTTTAAACTCTTCTTTGCTGCGAATGTGACCTATTGAGACTAACGTATTGGTGATAGTGGTACCAATATTCGCGCCCATTACCATTGGAATGGCGATACTAATAGGTAATCCACCTGCTACTAATCCAACAATGACAGAGGTCACTGTTGATGAGGATTGAACCAAAGCAGTTGCTAATGCACCAAGTAATAAAGCCACTACAGGATTAGTTGCAAATGCAAATATTTCCTTAGCACCTTCGCTACCACCAGAGGCAAGTTTAAAACCGCCACTTACAGTACCTACTGCAACTAAGACTAAGTAAACAAGTAGAATGATAGACAGCCAGTTAAAAAGTTTTGCTGAAGCTGAAGTCTGAGATTGATTAACCATAGTTTCGCTCTTAGAGTAATACGTGTTCTTTCGTTACACTTTTATTTCAGTGGCGCATTAGAACATCCAATTGTTACAGTTATATTTCAGTTTTATGTAACTCAGATTATATGACTATTTTGCGACCATGTTTCACAAATCTCAGTAAATAGGAGTCTGTAATTGTTTGTTTTTAATACGTATATTTGATGCTTTTTATTTACAATCTTTTACTTACACACGTTTTATCCATATTTGCTTCATTATTTCAACGTAGCATTGTCAAACAAACATTGTGTATTACTTTATTATGTCCAAACTGCTTACATTAATTTTATTGCTCGTTTCGACACTGGCTAGCGCTAGTATCTCGGCTCCTAATGAGCAAAACGGGCGTGATACACAAGTTGAGGTCCAATTTAGCGAGATGACCCCCGCACAGTTAAGTCAACAGCTAAATGTAAGCCAACAGGAAGCGTCGATAATCATCAGCCAGCTTTCTAAATATCAACCGTCATTAACAGAGCAGCCATACCAATGGGCTATAATTGATGCAAGCGCACTCGAAACTGGTTACAAACACTATCTTTCTTTCGGATTTGCAAGACTGCCCTGGTTAAGTATTTCCTACGTCAATGAGACTCAGGTATCAGCTATCGCTCAATATACCCTTGACGCTGAGTTTTCAACCAGAGCAATATCGACTCCCCAGATATACCAGCCATTGACACAGCAAGAACCAGGTAGCGGACACTTCATCGTTCGCTACCAAACTTTTGCAAATGCCGCAGCAGGTCTTAAATTACTCGACGATAGAACATTACAAAGTAGCATGCTTAGTAGTACCGTAATCAATGCAACGCTTAGTGGTATTATTGCCGCTGTTTTTGTCATCGTATTAGTAAACTTTTACTTCAATGCAAATGCCGCAAATGCTTATTACTGCGTTTGGACGTTATTATTTCTTTTAATAGTACTGGATATGTCAGGGTTCACTTTTCAGTATTTCTGGCCATCTTATGGCATATTTGCATCACTATTTTCAGCAGGGTTGATGACACTAGTTCCAGTCTTCCACCTCTTGTTTATCCGTGAGTTTTTACAACTCGGTCGGTTCAACCCCACACTAAATCACTTTTATAAGGCATTTTTGCTGGGCTACTTGTTATTAATCCCAGTAGCAATCCTATCGAAGTCTGTATTTTATAATTTGATTCTGAGTCTAAGTATCATCCCGCTGTTTATCTTTACCGCTTTTTGGTCGTTTCAGCAACGTGCACCTGGGTCGATTACCTTTGCTTTAAGCCTTTTGAACCATGTTGTTTTTGTTAATATCATCGCCATAGGGGGCACGATGTTTTCAGGCTTTATCAATGTCTATCACATTTCCAGTGCGATTAAGTTAGGCTACTTGATAGAGGTTATCCTATTTACTTTTGCTCTAGCCCAACAAAATAAGTCGGCACAAAACAACTTACTCTCGACATTACAAACGCAAGTAAATGCGTTGGCAAACACGGTAAAAACTGAAAAGCAATCTAATCAACGAAATAAACAAGAACTACAAGAAAAGGAACAACAACTATTTACGGATCTGTCTCATGAACTACGCACCCCTTTGACCGTAATGAAAGTACAAGTTGAATCTTTACAATACAATATTGTCGAGAATGTACAGGAAAGTTACAGTAAGTTGATGGATAAAATCGATGAGCTGAATCAGTTCATCAATCAACTTATGCTTGTTACAGATAACGAGAAACTTGCAACTATGCTAAACCTTAGGGACTTTACTATCTGTAAGCTAGTGCATAACGTCCATACTGAAGCTGCAAGTTTATTTGCAAGTAACACGGGGCAACTGGAGGTGAACTATCAGATTTCAGGAGCAGAGAAAGTAACAATAGATCTAGATGCTATCACAAATTGTATACTCGAAATTTTAGGTAATGCAAAAAAACATGGCGGTGAAAATGTAGCCGTCAAAATGAGCTTTTTTTGTTTGGATAATAACTTAATCATCCGCATTGAAGACTCAGGCACACCACTTTCATATGAAGCACACCAGAAACTGTTTGATCCCTTATATAAATCTCAGTCTTCGCGAACAAATTCGGGGAAATCAAAAGGCATGGGTCTTGCGATGTGTAAAAAGGTGTTAGAGGCCCATAGCGGGGAAATAGAGTCTTTCAATAGCTTGTTGGGCGGCCTCAACATCGAGATCAGAATACCGTTAAAATCAGAGCCAGCGTTTGCATAGTACGCTTAATAGCACAAAGCCTCTTCAGACAAAAGCAATCCTAAAAAACTCAGCTAAACTTGTTTCTTCTGTGACTTGTGATTTTTACTTGGAGACAAACGCAGCCAAAAAAAGATTTCAAGTAATAGTCCAATCACAACAAAAATAAACAGACCCGACTTATTTCCATAACTGTATGATGCTATAGCACCTACAACTACACCAAACAGAATTAACGTCCGAACTAATAAGTGCATCGTGTTTCCTTAACTTATGCCGTACAACTTATGGTCGCTATATATCACCACAATATTGATAAAGAGTAAATAAAGCATTGTCTACAACTGACGTTGCTTTAATCATTTTTGAATTAATATCGACCTTCCTATAAAATGTGCTGTTTGCTTGCCTCTTGCAAGAGCCGCTTAATTAATAGGGGTTAAGGGCAAGTTAGCATTACAATACGATTGTACATAATGATTTAAAGGGGCTTTCACTATGGGCTTTTGGCAAGAAAAAACACTTGAAGAAATGACAACTGAAGAGTGGGAATCAATCTGTGATGGTTGTGGTAAATGCTGCTTACATTCATTTATTGATAGTGATGAGGAAGATGATTCGGAATTTGAAAGCACCGACTTCTTGCGCGAAGGTGAAGAGTTACTTTACACCGATATTGTTTGTCAATATAACGACGCTACAACATGTGGGTGCAGTCGCTACAGTGAACGCCAAATCTTAGTGCCTTCATGTGTACAATTAACTAAAGAAAATCTAAAAGATATATTCTTTATGCCAACGAGTTGTAGCTACAGGCGACTGTACGAAGGCAGAGGTCTCGCTAGTTGGCATCCGCTCAAACATAAAGGTTCCAAACAAGCCATGATAGATGCGGGGATAAGCATATTTGGAAGAGCAATATCAGAATTAGAAGTAGATTTAGAGTCAGATTTTGAGTCCCATATTGTTGACTGGCCTACAAAAGACGTCAACTAAACACTAGACGACAATTGATACACGCTGCGTTTGCAACAGGTGAACGCACAAAAACATATTTTCACGTCCGTTATCGCTTAGCACCATTAAATGTAGTAGTGCTTACAGTGTCAAAAAACAAATGTAGACTTCGCCTCAAAGGCGACTTTGAACTTTCATATGGTAATCACGATATAGCTACCTTGCTGAGGTTAGTACATATTACACATACTTTTTACTTCATTTTCTCAGCTTGACTGTTAGTTCAGGTGGGTGTCACTGGTTTTTGTTCTTAAGAGATGCATTTTTATTCAAAACTAAATATTTCTCAACATTGTTATCCCACATGCTTGTCGTGATAATAAGTAAACCCAATAATCTATTTTAAGTAGGTGTCAACAGACCGCAAAGAGTATTGTTTGGTTAGCATGTAATCGACAAATTAGGAATGACTAGCGTCTTGCATACTTGGGGGAAAAATTTAAGTCAGCATATTCATTTACACTGTTTAATCCCAGCAAGTACGCTCGATAAGACTCAATGGAATGAGATAGAAAAAGGCTATTTATATCCCGTTAAAGCGTTATCAACGGTCTTTAGAGGAAAAATGCTAGCGGCGCTTAGTGAATGTAATACTTCACTCATGAAGGTAAACACGCCAACAAAGTGGTGCGTGTATAGCAAAGCCTGTGTAGCTTACAGTGAAAAGCTAGTAAGTTACCTAGCACGGTATACCCGAAAAGGCGTGATGTCTGAATCACGTTTAGTATCAGCGAATGCACAGTCGGTGAGCTTCAAATATCGAGATTATGCGGATGATAATCGTGATAAAGTGATGACACTGAGTAATGACGAATTCTTACGGCGTTATTTGCAGCATGTACTACCGAAAGGATTTATGCGTATTCGGCATTACGGTTTTTTAGCCAATGCATGTCGCAAGCGAAAGTTAGCGCTGATAAGGTCGCAGGCGTCATGCACATGCAGAGTAAAGAGGCCAAAGACAGGAGAAAACGTGACATTGATACCGAATTGGGCTTGTCAGCATTTTGATAGCTGCTCAAAATCAATTAGTTAACCTGCTTAATTGCTCAGGCTAGCGGCCTCTGTACGCTAAAAAAATATAATTGCTTATTAAGGTAAATTTAGGTGTAATGAATACATAATGAGCGCTGAGCAATGCAGGGAAAGCTTACATAACACTAGCTAAACTGAATACACTAGCTAGGAAAGTGAGAGCCTCCAAAAAGCAAATTCCCTTAGCATAATTAACACCAACTCTGAGACATCGAGCGGGTAGCAACTCAGTCCAACAAGCGATTATGCAACACAAACTGCGTGTCGCTTATTTTTAAAAGTGTTATATTGCAATCAAGTATCGGAGAAATAATGAAAACTATAGGAATGCTTGGTGGCATGAGTTGGGAATCAACAGCTAGCTACTACAAAGCGATAAATGAGGGAGTAAAATCAGAATTAGGCGGTTTGCACTCAGCGAAAATTTGCCTTTATAGTGTCAACTTTGATGAAATCGAAAAGCTACAGCATCAAGGAAATTGGCAAGAAACAGCGTCAATTTTATCTGCTTCAGCAAGAGCAGTAGAAGCGGGTGGTGCTGACTTCTTAATCATCTGTACTAATACAATGCACAAAGTCGCAAATGAAATAGAAGCGAATATTTCTATCCCAATTTTGCACATCGCAGATGCAACTGCTCAAAAATTAGTATCTGATGGCATAAAGACAGTGGGCTTGCTCGGTACTCGTTTTACTATGGAGCAAGACTTCTATAAACAGCGACTAATTGAAAAATTTGGTATCAATGTCATTGTGCCAGACAGCAGTGGGCGCGATGTGGTTCACAACATTATTTACACTGAATTATGTCGTGGTGTTATCGACTCAAGCTCAAGAGCGCAATACTTAGAAATCGTAGAAAACCTGCACAAACAGGGCGCAGAAGCGGTCATTCTGGGTTGTACTGAGATTGCTTTACTAATTCAGCAAGAGCATACGACAGTGCCACTATATGACACGACAGAAATTCATGCAGCGGCAGCCGTGCAATTATCAATTTCTGAGCATCAGCAATATAACAAACAATTTAAGAGTGATTCCTAACGCTTGGGGCTTTTGGCTCTAAACTTGAGTTCAATGTTTACGGTGGCATGGTTGAGTTACGTGGTAGCGTTACTCACACCTTAATTGGGCGTTAGGCATACAAGGAGAATTCGGTGATAAAATTAACTTTAGCATTCATATTCCTTATTTTTTCTTTCTCAATTTCTGCAAATGACAAGTTCACAGCAGAACAATTAATTGAAAAAGCAAAGGCATTTGTATCAGCCAAAAATTCACGTCAACAACCAAATACAACCACTAAAGAAATCGACCATTATATATCTTTATTGTCAGATAACTTTATCGATGAACATGTTAAATTTAAGTTTACTTATACTGATAAAACGAAACTCCGTTCAGACATGGTTGGTAAACTAAAAGATGAAGTTATAAACAGTAATATTGAAATAAAGGAAATCATGGTAGGTGCTAATGTTGTATTTATCAAAATGACTGAAATGGGTAAAGTTAAGCCTGCACATTTAGATAAAACCATTGAATATAGTAAAACTAATATTGTTTCATTAGAATTTAACGAAGCAGGTTTAATAAAGCATATCCGTCGACACCACGGTTAATGTATGCCTAACAAACGCTTTAACCAACAGGACACAAAACAGCAGGCTTG